>CAYMQW010000019.1:0-12629 GCA_964392595.1 uncultured Nitrospiraceae bacterium | reverse complement strand
GGTGCGCCAAGAGCTTGCGCGGACTTTTGTGATCCAACTGCCGTTTCTAGGTTCATGGTTGCTCGTTAGGACCGCAGTCTTGTCGGCTTAGGGTTCGCGCAAGAATAACTTCCCCTGTTTGGGTGCTGAGACGCCTGTCTGGCAAGGCGCAAGGACTGCGCATACTCCTCGTATGGAAAGGACGAGCAACGTTGCCAGATGGGATGGATCGACGCCCAAACAGGGGAAGTTATTCTTGCGCGACCCCTAAGGCTGAAGGAGGTGGGAAGAAAGACTTCGATTCCCGTTTCCCGATTATCAAAACAAAGGTGGTTAGCGGATTGACACTGTGAAGGGTAAAGTATCAGAGGGTTCTGTGCTGTGGGCCTGCGGATCAACAGCTTGCTTTGGGAGGGCTGAATCGTCTTTAGCCTCAAGAGGAGCATCCTCTTCAAGATCCGCGAATGATTCATCTAGGAACAAATCATCATCATCGATCGGCGGGTCTCCGTCATAAATTAGGAAATTACGGTGTTGTATGTAGGCTTCACGAGTGAAGAGATAGGGCTCGACGGCCAGTTCATTTCTGATCTGAATGGCCTGATCAAAACGGGATCGTTGGTCGATAAAGCCCAGGATTGCCACTGGGGCTACCACTGGGTTGCTGACATAGAAAAGAATGTTTGTGACGGCACTGACGCCGATGTCTGGGATATCTCGTGCGGTTTTTGGCCCCAAAAACGGGAGGACAAAATAGGACCCCTGTCCAATGCCCCACACGGCGAGAGTTTGCCCAAAGTCTTCGTCGTGCCGTTTGAGACCAAGTGGTGTTGCCACGTCGAAGAGTCCGAGGGCGCCAAATGTGCTGTTGATGAGGAATCGGCCTGAGTCGGCGAGTCCCTGTTCACCCTTGCCTTGCAAAAAGTCGTTCAACACCACATTCAGGTACGTCAGATTATCGAAGAAGTTGGAGACGGTTGAACGGAGGGGTTCAGGGGTAAAGTCAATATACACTTGGGACACCGGTCCCGCCACATATTGATCCAGAAGGTCGTTGGCTTGATAGACAGGTCGATTGACGACTTCAAATGGGTCATCCTGAGAGTCTGTAGCCAAGGTTGTGTTGGGGAATACTGTTACTATTCCGATAACAGCAAAAACCAGCAGCCAATTGGGTACTGTGTGAGAATCGATTGACATATCTTTTATGAAAGACCAGGAAAGACGCACATTATTTCTCATTTCAATTGGTTATCCTATCAACAAATGACGTTATAGTCCATTCGCACTTTCTTGGATTTGGGCCCGTAATTTTTTAATGAGGGTCGTGTAGCCATCCTTTTTTAAAATGCCCCCGTATTCGGTTCGTTTGAGAGCTAAATCACTCACGCCATTCACCATGATATTGATGATTTTCCATTGATCCTGAACTTGGTGAAGGATGTAGTTAAATCGTATCTCCTCACCATCGGCTTTCACAAATCGTGTTTGAACGAGCTTGCGATTTCGCTTGAGAGGTTTTTCGGAAATCAGTACAAACTGTTCCCTGGAGTAACTATTGAATCGAGCAGCATACGTTGAGTGGCTGAGTTCTTGAAAGGTGCTGGTAAATTCTACCTGTTGCTCCTTTGTCAAATTTTTCCAATGTCTTCCGATTGCAATACGTGCAATCACAGGAAGGTCATGAGTAAGATCAATGACAGGGGTGATAATTTTATAGCGACCCTGGTATCCCAACGTGTCCCCGTCTTTCATGATTTCCAATATGGTCTCCTGAAGGTACATGACGGTTTCACTGGCTTTTCCAGCGAACGCCTCCTGGCTGGGTGTCCAGAAGAGACAGAAAAAGAGAACAGGAATCATGCGTTGAGAGAATATCAAGGCCATATCGGGTTCATTATACCAAAACGCAACGGTTGTACAATTCGGACTGCCAGGGATTTGGGTCGTGATCATGATGTGCCAAATTTGTATCGGCGGAAATAGGGTTTAAGGTAAGTGAGGAGCCCTACCTCGGTTTCGCCAAATAGTAGGCAAATGAATGCTGGAGTTTTTAATTGTTGGGTTTGAGGTGCTTGGAAAGAATATCCGACATGTTTATCTCTGTCATGTTAGTGAACGTTATTCGACCGAGGTGCCCAATAGTACTCTGTGAAAGGTTATTGATCCCAAAATAGGTTGGAATCTTTGATAGCCATGAAATTTCTGGTGTGCCGATAACCGGTCGTCAACGTCTTTAGGGTATCACGACTCTGGCTCGCTATTTCGTATCGTCCGCTAGTGAGATGTTACAAAATTTTTGTTCGCTGCCAAGAAAATGGGATTTGATTGTACGATTCCTCAGGATCTTCAAGTTGAGGGCTGCTGTTCTAGACTTAATAGTTCCCCCTTACCATTTTGAGCTGTGTAAGCTCGGACATCCATGGTGTCAGAGGGTTAGGCGAAGAGGTCAATAATCCTTGGTTCTGGCCGAGTGATGTTGGACGTTGAGGAGGATGTAGTCTTTTGGATTTCTTCGGTTCGATCTTGCTGCAACTCTCGCCGGGCTTGGGCTTCCATTCGGGTAGCTTGGGTGGCGACTGCACGATCTTGGGCGGAGGGGTTGGCAGGAGCATTGGCCGCAGCTCGGATTTGCCGAGCTTTTTGGATGGTGGCTTCGGGATCACCGGAGGCCCCACTGGTATCAATATTGACTTCACCGCCGATTGCATAGAGGCGTCAGTTTGATCCTCGTTGAAATGTGAATGAAGGACCTCCTTTGGCTAACGATCCAGCCGCCGCAGTATGAGCGGCTTCATGGGCTCGGACTTCCCGATCACGAGCTTTGAGCTTGGCCAGTTCCGGGTCATGACCGGAAAGCTACAGATTATCATTGATTGCCCCTGGAGTCCTGGATTGCCCCTAGAGTCTTGGCACTCTTCGAGGTGGCTTCATTTCCTTTGGGATTTGAAGTTGATGGGTTTGAGAAAGTGTGGATTGCAAGGCTTCTACGGTGATGGAAAGCGTATTATGTGGAGGAATGTGCATGATCCGAGAAACGTGTGTCATGAAAATTGTCGGAATATTTTATGCGATCCTGAAGTTGAAGGTTGAACCTAGAAATGGCAGTTGGATCACAATAGTCCGCCCAAGCTCTTGGTGCACCTGGCAAAATACAAAAGTGTCTCATCACCACGAAGGTGACCACGACTTTTTGTATTTCACCATGCACACGAATATCTTACACGTCTTTATTGCGCCCAACTGCCGTTTCTATGTTGAAAATGAAGTGGCTCGATGATGGTGTGTTATCTTTGTTTCGAGGTTGCTGATTCCAGTCGATTCTCTTGCCGACGCTACGGCCGAAGAAGGCAAAAGGGTATGGTACTTGAAGAACTTTAAGCTCTTTGCTGAGTTGTCGTGGAAAGAAATACAGCATTTGCAACGATTCACGTAAACAGCCAAAATAGTCCACGTGATCCAGACAACAAGGCCGGTTCCCTTATTCAGAGGAACCGGCCTTGTTGTTGTGAACCCAAACGCAACGGGCTACTTCGATTTGGGTGAGGAAAACTTGATGCTTTTCGCTACGATTGAGTCCCCATCTTTTTCTGCAACCGCGATTAATCGATTTCCGACTTGAGGCCGCGCTTTCTTGGTGTCGATCCCATTGTGTTGAAAAGTTGTGTCTGCCGTAATGGCCAGCGTGACTGATTTCCCTTTCAATGTTGTAATGGTGATCTGATCTTGGGTGGCTTCTGTCACGGTGCCAAGGACATGAGCTTCACTTCCGTGGGCGCCAACGAAGAGGGGACAAGCAAGAATGACAGCGAGAATGGTGAGTGCAAGAAATTGTTTCATGACATATCCTTATGTAGTTAATGATGACTTCCCGCCTTGGGTTCGAAATCTTCTCCGGCTAAGAATGCGTCCATGGCTTCTTGCTCGGCACGTTCCTGGGCGGTCATCGGATTCATTTCTTTCATTTGGGCAATTTCCTCGGGGGTGATTTTTGGGAGGTGTCGAACGAAATGGACTAATGTCCAACTCTCGGTATCCTTTTCAGGATCGTCATCACCCCAGGCAGGCATACCCGTGAATCGAACACCAAAATGGATCACGTAAAACAATTCACCATCAGCCATGGCTTGAATGACGTCAGAACGAAGATCAGGAACCGGTGGGTAAAAATTTGGTCCCATTGGGGTTTTCCCGCTCCCATCGTTGGCATGGCAGTAGGCGCAGTGATCCGCAAAATGATGAAGGGCCTCTGCTAAAATTTCTGGAGTAGGCTCGACTGGATTTTTGGCATCACTCCATTGACTGGGTGTTGCCAGATGCCGAGCGAATCTGGCCATCGAGATTTCCCATTCAGGGGGCTTGCCCTTGGCACTAAAAGCTCCAGGTAGCAACCACATTACGACTATCAGTAACCCTAGTGTTGCAATTACCCCAAAAATCAGAATTTTTTTCATGTAGTTTCACTGCAACGAAGATAATGTCACTGATCTCATCTAGAAGTTAAGAACATTATGCACTGATTCAGGTGGTGAAGCTACACTCTAAAGTGCAGGGATGTCAAAAAGTAAAAACCAAAAATAGACAAGCGTGTGCCATAGAGCCTTTTTCAAAGGGAAAGAGATGCGTATCCATGTCTGATACTTCTTTTCTTGCCTTCTACGCGTTATCGCCAAAGAGGTTAAAGAAATGAGTAATGCCAAAAATGAAACTCACATCCTGTGCAAGGTTGTTATTGAAATCGCGAACCGCCGGGATTTGGACATTGACATAGGCTGCTGTATTCGGAGCAAAGGGAAGGTTTTGAACCGTGACGCCTGGCGTAAACATGAGGGTTGTTGACCCAGTAGTTGGGACGCGACGGTTTTTAATTTTCGCGTCTATCACACCTGCCATATGTTGACTGAGTGACCCACTAAAATTGTCATGGACCAAATAACGCCAGTTGAACTGTCCGGTGAGCACCAACCAGGTGAAGGTCTGCCAATTCAGTCCGGCGCTGAGAATATACTCGTCACCAAATTGATAACCCGCGTCATTTCGAAAAGTATGTCGGTAGGAGGCAGAGGCAAACTGGCCAAGGACTTGTGGAATAATTTGGTGCGCTTGGTACACTGAGCCAATGAGTCCCACGTTGCCTCGGCCAAGCTGCAGGGTTGGCTCTTGTACTTTCTGCTTTCCATCAGCCTTGGACATGGTTTTTCCGGTAGGGAGGTCAATACCAATACCCAGAACCACTAGATCCTGAAGGGAGGTCAAAACATTGAATTTCCCCGTGAGGCGAATATCAGCAAGTCCGGTGTCGTTAAACATCTCCTCGGCTTGCCCATCCGTATTAATTTCAATTTGGTGATGGTGAGAACGGTCCACAATGGGGACTGTCACCTGAAGAGCGGCTCGGTCGGTGATTCCCACGTTCACGTCAACGGTGGTGATTTGCGTTCTCGTTGAGCGTTCACGGTGTTCGCCAAGCACAATTTTCCTGTCAGCGACTTCGATCGCAGGGATGATACCGGTTGTCCCATCAAGGAGATCCCCCTGATTGATGTTGCTGTACATGATGTTCGTCGTCACGGTTCCTTTTTGTGGAATGCCCGCTTGCGACCCGATGACCATGAAACAGTTTGCCGACCCGCATGAGGCCATGATTGGTTGGCCTGAAACCACAATCGTGAGGCATCCAGCCACAATGGCAAAACCTATAGTCGAAAAGCGCATATTCATTTTGTGAAACTCCTTGTTTCTTGCATAGATCTACATTCTCGCCCCGTCCACATCCCTTGATTGGTAGACGTGCAGAGATACAGCACTCCAATCCCCGATGGCCCTTCGATGATCGGAAGGAATTCAATCGTGAATTGAGAAAAGTCCTACATTGTTGTTGTAGTCGAATTGTGAGGAATGATGGCGGAGGGCCACGAGCGTATTGATAGGAAAATGCCGCTGTGGGATGAAGAGAAAAAAGTTGAGGGTCAATGATGTCGATAAACTGCGTTATTTGGGTAGGCAGAATAGCCGTTGATTCTTCCATCTGTCCCGCAGTGCACACCCAAAAACAGATGGGAGAATTGTGGGTAGAGGAAGAGTGATGGTCATGGTGCATGCTATGCATGACCACTTGAGGGAACGCCGCACTGTTGAGTAACACCAGGCAACCCAGCACGGCCAATGTCACGACTTGTCGAATCACGAGTGTCCTGATCCTTATAGTTATTATTTTCGCAATGCCAATTTTTGTCGATTAGTTGTGAGTTCTTCAAAAACCCGATGAATTCGTTCTTCGGTTAACAGTCCACCCTTTAGGTATTCCCGTACGATTCCCTGTTGATCAATGAACACGGTGACAGGAAGTCCGTACACGCCATAAAGATTCGCCACATCGTTGTTGGGGTCGAGTAAAACGGTAAACGTATGGGCATGCTCTTTGATGTGAGCCCTCACTTGGTCTATATCTTCCAATTCGTTGACAGCGAGAACGACGAATCCCTTGTCCTTGAGACGATCATAGGCTTTCTGCATCGCGGGCATTTCTTTGGTGCAGGGGGTACACCACGTTGCCCAAAAATTGAGGAGTACGACCTTCCCTCGATATTGTGAAAGGCGATGGTTGCCACCCTGAAGGTCGGTTAATTCGAATTCAGCAGCTGTGGTGCCTTGAATCGGGACACGTGATCCCATGCCCCATACATTCACGCACAAGCCAGTTCCAATTCCCACGACGACCAGTCCAAGGAACAGTCTTCCTATCAAAGTTGTCATGATTGACCCCATTCTTTGAGTCGACTTTGTATTTCGAAAATTGTTCTCTCACGAGAAACGAACGACGAAATACGAACGACGGATTACAATGTACGGTTTTTGACTAAACAAATAATGATGGACAGTGAAATACGAGGAGGACCGCGTGGTGTGTGGAATACTCTGGTAGGACTAAGAGAGACAGGGAATTCACGTTCAAAAATTACAACCGAAATCAGAAGGGCCAGAAGAGGTATTGCGAGGGATATCAGGCTAACGGAATTATTGGCTTGGCAGGCCCAAGTACATAACGAAGAATGGGTGGCTTGATGGCCATGATGGCTGGCATGGGTCGTGGCGCAAAAGAAGGCGATTAACGCGAGCGAGAAATAAATGCTGACAATGACGCTTGCCGCAACCGAGAAGCCTTTTCGTGTAGAAAGGATCCGCTGCATAGTTAGTGGTTAGGTTTAATGGCAATGGCCATAGTGTTTATGCCGGTTTTTCTTACCGAATCCATTACCGCAATGACTCGGCCATGGGAAACCGCTTCATCGGCATTGATAACGATAGACGGCTCGCCTCTTTTATGTACCAAACTTTGCAGGCGAGGTTCAAGATCCAGGATACCGATGGGTTCTTTGTTAAAGAATAATTGTCCATTCTTTGTAAGGGTCAGGGAAACCTCTTCGGGAACCATCTCCGTTCCTGACCCGGATGTGGGAAGGTTGACCGGCATGCCCTTTTGCATGGTCATGGAGAGCGTCGCAATCATGAAGAACACCAGTAAGAAAAACATGGTGTCAATCATGGGGATGATCTCAATTCTGGCTTTCTTTTTTGCGGTAACTGGCAGGCGCACGTGGGGGGGTCTCCGTGGGTTCTTTGAGGGCTGACTCCATGCGGGTAGCATGGTATTCAATGAGTGCGGTATGTTGTTCGATGCGAGCGAGAAAGTAGTTGTAGGGGACGAGGGCGATGACCGCGACAACGATACCCCCGGCGGTACAAATCAAGGCTTCCGCCACGCCACCGGTGACGGCATGCGGCTGCCCAATGCCTTGATCCGCCATAATCCCGAATGAATCGATCATGCCGATAATCGTGCCGAGAAGGCCAAGGAGTGGGGCTAAGGTAATGATCGTATCCAACGCGGGAAGGCCACGTTTCAGATTGGTGAGCTCAGCGATGCCGGCAGCTTCCATGGCTTTTTCCGGGCCGGAGGACTGTGAATGAATGCCAGCGCTCAATACGCGGAGAAGAGAATTGGGTCCGCGTTCGTTTAGGGCTAGTGCGTCCGTAAATTTGCCTTTGGCCACCAGCCTCACCATCAAATCCGCGTCGTCATTGGTTGGCATGTGATACAAATGCCATCCCCGATCAAGGATGATGGCCACGGCGATGAGGGAGCAAAGGACGATGGGAATCATCATCCATCCGCCGGCAATGAGAATGTCTATCATGGGCGTAAATCCTTATTCATCACCTCGATGATCTTTGTGGTCTTTAAGTCGAAATTGATGGGGATTTCCACGATGCTGCGAATGGGGATATTCCCATCTTTTGCGGGCAAAAATCTCCATCGTTTGATCGCGTCAACTGCCGCATGATCTAACACGGGATGCCCACTACTTTTTCGAACTGTAATGAAATCAGGGCTTCCATCTGGTTGCACCGAGAGGCGGACAAGGACAGTCCCTTCCCATCCCGATTCTCTGGCAATTCTTGGATAGACAGGGGGAATGGTTCGGCCAAAACCTACTTTGGATTTGGAAATGCTGCCGGTTCCTGGTGCCCTGGCTTTGAGCACCTGTGGTGTCAGGGAACGATGTATGGTCGGTGGGGCTCGGGAAGTGAAGATTGCCGGGTTACGAGAAGGCATATGTGTCAGAAAAGGAGCCGCCAACGACATAACTTCTAATTGTGGTTGAACGGGTTGTGAAGTCGTTCGTGAAGCTGGAGCACGTTGAGCCACTTTGAAATAATTTTTGAGATATAATTGGTCGGTGGCACGGTTATCCCGGAGCACTTGCCGTTGTCGCGGGGTGACCATTTTTTGACCTGTCCAAGGAACAGCCACTTGGGCAAGGGTTGTGCGTGCGGTTGGAGTCTTGAGCGGTTGCAGAGTCGGAATTGTGTGTTGAGGCAAAGGCGGAGCAGGTCGTTGTGCCTGCAGGAGGGGCGGAGCTTTAGGAGAAGCGTGTTCCCGTTTTGGTTGAACCTGGACGGGTGTCGGTCCTAGCGTTGTTGATTCGACCAAGGTGACTTGAACTACAGGTGCTGTGTTCTCGAGCGTATTGGAAAAATGGATGAAACTGAATAGTGCGATGGTCCCAACATGAAGCAGTGTAGACCATGCCCAGAAGGGCATCAACGGTGGATGTGACAGAACTATTCTCATATCAGTGGTCACTGACTGGTTTTTTTGAGTAGCTTTCTCACTCGTTCGTCATGTCCGCCAAGGTGGACGTATTTTCGGTATTGGGTCAATGCCCGGCCAGTATCTTTTCTGTAGAATTCATAAAAAACTCCAAGGTTGTAATAGGCTTCGACCAGTTTGGGATTGAGTGAAATGGCGGTTTGATATTCTTGCTCAGCCTGGTCAAATTTGTCCAAATTGGCATAGAGCACGCCGAGGTTCAAATGGGCTTCAGGATGTTGAGAATCGAGCCGGATGACTTGCTGAAAGTGTTTCGTCGCTTCTTGGGATTGGTCTTGCGCTTGGAACAGGAACCCCAACGCATAATGAGCTTCGAGCAGATCGTTGTTTGCGTTCAAGGCTCGTTGGTAGGCCTGAATGGCTTGACTCGTTTGATTCTGTTTTTCGGCCAGTTGCGCCAACATCAACCAGGCATTGGCGTGATGGGGATCAATCTGGGTTAATTTTTCTACATACTGTTTAGCCTGGTTGGTGTTGCCTTGGCTGTCGTACAAGGTCGCAAGGTTATACAGGGCTACGGGTTGTTTCGGGTCAAGCTTCAGGGCGGCATTGTATGCGCTAATAGCGTGTTGCGGGGACTGCATCTGGTCATAGACGAAAGCCAAATTGAGTTGGGCTTCGGCATAGCGTGGATAAATCTCCACGGCTTTTAGTAAGGCGAGTTTAGCCTTGGGCAGGTTTCCGTTGTGTTGATACACGAGACCGAGGTCGAGGTACGCGCGGGCAAAATTAGGGTGCAGGGTCACGGCTTGTTCTAAATGCTGGATGGCTTGGTCGGATTGATTTAATCCGTTAAACAGCACGACGCCTAATAAGTGATGTGCGGCTGCAAATCGGGGAAAGACCCGGACGGCTTGCTGGAGTGACTGGGCCGCTTGCTGAAAGTTTTTCTGTTGGACGTGGGAGAGTGCTTGGTTGTACAGAGCTTGGGCTTCATCAGCCCAGCTCGAGCAAGGAAGGAGTAGGCCTATCACTAGCGAGAGCAGCCCGAATCGAATGGTGTGAAAGAGAGATAATCGTGGACTCATAATGCCTCTGATCGTGAGGGAATCATTCAATCTCGTTATGGCTTATCCAGGTTAAAGCGAATGGGAAGATCCACTGTTGTGGAAATGGCAAACTCTCCATCCTTGGCCGGTTCAAAGGTCCACTTTTTGACTGATTGGAGGGCGCTGTTATCCAGAATGGGAAATCCTGAACTTTTCCGTGTCGTGATGGCCTCAACGGAACCTTCCCGATTCACTTTGATTCTCACCACCACGGTGCCTTCCCAGCCTTGTTCGCGCGCGATGTGCGGATAGGGTGGACGTTCAGCCTTGGCAGGCCGGACGGGAGTCCGTTTTTCTTTCACGTCGGCAATAGGATCACGGGCCACTTTTTCCAGATTCCCTTGGCGCTTGACAGCTTGTCTGGTATGAAATGGAATCATGGATTCAGAGGGAAAGGGAGCTAAGTCCGTAATGGTGGGCAATGGAATTGAAATGGTTCGTTCTTCATGAAAGAGGGCCGTAGCAGGAACTTCAATCGTGTCGAGTGTTTCCACTGGTTCATCGAGGAAATCATCTGCCTGACCATGTTGAATGGCTAACAAGAAAGTGGTCAGGGTACAGCAGATGATAATACCAAACCAAGAATGACCCAAAACTTTAAAATAGACCATCATACAATTGACGGCTTAAAGAACCAAAAACCGCATAACTGAATTGTGTTTTCGATCACCGAAGGCCCAAAAGGTTTGCATGTGATGCAATATCAGTGTCATTGAGGAGGCCGTAGGGCCTTAGATCTACCTAGGAGGAACGGTTGATGGAAAAATCGACAATTGTTTCAGGACGACTCAGGGACGGAATGGTGAGCCGGTAGGCTATCATAGGACTGATTACCTCATCAAACCTCATCAACACCGACCCAATCCGATTTTTTCACAGAAGCCATTCCTTACCAACCGGTTGATTCAAGAATCCTTTCAGGTATACTACTCTGGAATACCTATCGCGGGCCATGTTGCCTATTTTTCCCTGAACCCCGTGGACATTTTATGCTAGTTCGACTCCTGAATCTAATCTTTGGCAGTGAAAATGAACGTGAGCTGAAAAGTCTTCAGCCCTTGGTGGCTCACATCAATGACGTGGAACCTTCCCTCCAGGGACTTTCTCAGGAAGCCTTGGCTGATAAAACCCAAACATTTAAAAAGCGACTTGAGGCCGGGGAAACAGTGGAGGACATTCTTCCTGAAGCCTTTGCCGTGTGCCGTGAGGCGTCTCGTCGCAATATAGGTATGCGTCATTTCGATGTGCAGCTCCTGGGCGGTATGGTTCTGAACAAGGGAAAAATCTCTGAAATGAAAACGGGTGAAGGGAAAACCTTGGTCGCAACCCTTCCTCTGTATCTCAATGCGCTGACAGGCAAGGGCGTGCATTTGGTGACCGTGAATGATTACTTGGCTAAACGCGACGCGCAGTGGATGGGCCCAGTCTGTCATTCGCTCGGGTGTTCCCTTGGTGTCATTCAACATGAATCGTCGTTTCTGTTTGACCCCAATTTCGAGGCCACGGACAAACGGCTGAATTTTCTTCGTCCCTGTTCACGCCCCGAAGCCTATCGGGCGGATATTACCTATGGCACCAACAATGAATTTGGGTTTGATTATCTTCGCGATAATTTGGTGGTTACCAATCAGAGTCAGCGGGTGCAGCGTGAATTGCACTATGCCATCGTTGACGAGGTAGACAGCATTCTCATTGACGAAGCGAGAACGCCGCTCATTATTTCAGGGCCGACTGAAGAAAACACCGACTTGTATACCCAAGTCAATCGAATCATCCCACAATTACAACCAGAAGAAGATTATACCGTTGAAGAAAAATCAAAAACTGCCGCATTGACCGACGAAGGAAATGTTCGCGTCGAAAAATTACTGGGCGTGGATAATCTGTACGACATGCGGAATCTCAACCTGGTGCATCACGTCGTCAAGGCCTTGGCCGCGCATGCCATTTATAAGCGGGATGTGGATTACGTCGTCAAAGACGGTGAGGTACAGATTGTCGATGAGTTTACCGGGCGGCTTATGCCCGGGCGTCGATGGGGCGATGGTTTGCATCAAGCGGTCGAGGCCAAGGAAGGGGTCAAGATCGCCAATGAGAACCAAACCTTAGCCTCAGTGACTTTCCAAAATTTTTTCCGTATGTACGAAAAACTCGCGGGGATGACCGGTACTGCTGATACTGAAGCCGCGGAGTTCGCCAAGATCTACAATCTGGATGTGAACGTCATTCCGACGAATCAGACCATGATTCGTCTGGATCATGCGGATGTCGTGTATCGGACCGAACAAGAAAAATTCACCGCCATTATCGAGGAAATAAAAGAGTCCTACGATCGTGGGCAGCCGGTGTTGGTCGGAACCATTTCCATTGAAAAGTCCGAACGGCTGTCCAGCATGCTGAAGCATCAGGGTGTGAAACATCATGTG
>CAYMQW010000018.1:0-12772 GCA_964392595.1 uncultured Nitrospiraceae bacterium | reverse complement strand
AAATCCGACCCAAATCTTGGCGCGATATTGTTCAAGTTATTTTCTCGCAGGTCCTTAGAAGAAAATATTCGGTGGACTTTCTGTAGAAAACAGTAATTTCGCATCCGATTCGTGAGGTTTATCCAACTGGGAATACCAACTCACGCTCAATAACGACTCGAGCATTATACGACACATTTTTCAGAAGAAGCGCCACACGTTGGGTTCCAGTTAATTCCCTTTCAAACACCGCCAATAGGCCCTTTAAAGGGCCTTCCTGAATCTGGACAGTTTGTCCGGAGATAAACGACGGCCGTGACAACTGGACGAATCCTTCGTGGGTTCTGGCTCGGATTGTTTCGACAATCTCTTTATCAACTTTCGCAGGAATTGTGCCAAACATCACAATATTAGCAACGCCATGCGCATACATGACCTTCCGATATTCCCTCTGCGGATCAAACTTCGAAAATAGATAGCCAGGAAATAAAGGGGTAATTACGGTCCCCTTTTTTCCCCGAATAAGTTTTGTCTGCTTGAGTTGAGGGCAGAAGGTTTCAACATCCCACCGTTGAAGACTCATTGCCGCTATCCCCTCTTGACGAGGTTTGCTACGTACAAGGTACCAGTCCATACATTCCCCCTATTTCTTCAAACCATGTGCATTCTGCGTGGCCTTTGAGCAAACATACGTCACCTCCTCACACCTCACAATACGGCCTTCACCGTATTGACGAACTGTATAGAAAAGCGTCAAGAGTAGGAGGGAAATCGGGAAACGGAAGTCAGGAGCGGAAACGCGAAAGGTGCCAGGGGCTCGATGAGATCCTATGGGTAGCCCAAAGGACAATGAGGCATTCTTACCCTAAACACGGCGGCTACAGAGCAGCACCCTCGTTTATGCTTCGACCCTTCGACCAGCCTGTTGTGATCCTGTCGAACAGCTCAGCTCAGCACCAAAGGAGTGCCGTGGCCATCACACCTGGTAGGCGAGAGTCTATTCGCCCTGAAATGCGCAGAGCCAGCACATTGTGTAGAAAAACATAGGGGGGAAAGAAGGGGGAAACTGATAGAAAAATACTCTCTCAGCCTTCAAACTCATTAAACAACGCACCTCAGAAGAAATCCAAGATTTTACTCAAGAACATCATAGTTTACGACCCGATTCGGATTTATTGCGGCCCTTGGAAGCAAAATAGGGGGATTTTCGATAATACGCTGGAAGACTATTCAAGGGTACCTTTTGCATCACCACTCCCAGGAATCTAATGCCATGGTTCATGAATTTCTCCACGGTTTCCTGAGCCTCATCTTTATTGGTGTCTCCAACACTCACCACCAAAATGGTCGCGGACACCAGAGGGCTCACCACCATGGCATCAACCACCGGAAGCGCAGCAGGAGTATCTAAAATCACACTAAACCCTTGTTGCTTGCACCACAGCAAAAGCGTTTTCATCTTCTTGGAGTGCAGCAATTCCGTCGGGTGGGAAGGTAAATTTCCTGCCGGGATCACGACCAAATTCGGAACATTGGTATCATGAAGTATTTCGCTTTCTTCTGCCTCCCCTCCCAAATAGTGAGCCAAGCCTTTTGCTTTGTCATCATCAGTAATACCAAAGATACTTCCAATACGAGGTCGCCTAAGATCAGTATCAATCAGCACAACCCTTAGATCATCGACTTGCGCCAGAACAATTGCCAAATTTACTGCGAGCGTGGTTTTACCTTCATTGGCGCTTGGACTCGTGATGGCGATCGAAAACGGTGGTTCACTCTCCATCGCAATCCAGAGGCTCGTCCGAATATGGCGATAACAATTGGTGACCACTCCCATTGGGTCCGAATCCAAAATGCCGGCAAGCCCCAAATTGTGGAATTGAGGAGACTGAGGGATCATGCCAAGGGTCAGGAACCCATCTAAGCACCTCGCTAAATCACGCGGTCCCTTGATTTTCGATCCTCCGTATTCAAAGAACAAGGCCAAGCCTACACCCGCCATCAATCCGACGATTAAGCCTAATAACGTATTGCGCGAAGTTTTTGGCCGAAATGGTACTAGACTTGGCATAGCGGGTTCCGCGAGATACATATTACTGGTTTCAATTTGGGTCGAGAGATCAGTCCTGGCCATCTGTTGCAAAAACAAATCATAGATTTGCCGGTTGCTTACAGCCTCCCGTTCTAACAGCGAAGCCTGGATCGCATACTTGTTAAGCGCGTTTTTCTCTAGGTTTTCTTGCTTCACTTGTTCCCGGATAGCCTTCTCTCGTGCGAGGGAAAGCTGATAGTTGTTCTTCACAGAACCGTACACCTTATCAACCTCTTCCGCCATTCGGGCTTGCAGCTCTTTTAACTGGGTCTTGGCCTGGATCATTTTTGGGTGCAGAGGGCCATACTTCTCGGACAAGTTGGCCAATTCCACCAACGATTTGATTTCACGAGATCGAAGATCTCGAATCACGTTGGACTCCAACACTTCAGACAACGAATCCAAATCCGATCGGTCGACTTTTTGTTGATTCGCTTGGGAACGAATCTTGGCTCGAATCAAGTCAATTTGTTTATACTGTGTTTGAGCTTCGGTTCTCGTCTTCTCAGCCGAGATTAATTCCAAGTTTTGCTTAGATAGCCTTTGCGCAACAACCGTTTGTTGATTATTGAGATTGACAAGTGCGTGCTCAGCCCGAAATGTATACAGGACTTGCTCCGATTCTTCTAACTTTCCTCGGAGATTGTCCAACTGGGAGGCGAACCAATCCGAGGCAAATTCAGAAAATTGAGACTTCCTTTTCTGGTTTTGCTCCATATAGACCTGAGCCAAGGTATTGGCAGCGACAGCCCCAAATTCTGGATCTTCGGATTCGATTGACACCACAACGATTTTGCTCTTCTTGACAGCCTCAATCGCCACATGTCTTTTGAATGCCCGGACGAGCGATGATTCCTTTTTATCTGGAAAGCTTTCTTCCGTTTCCGGCTGTACATTCTCACTTGAATCCAAACCCACGATGGCCTTTATTGATGACACAACCATTCGTTTCAGGGCTTTGGCGGAAGCGATCCCCCAGCGCAAACTATCTCTAATCCACGGCACCTCAGTGTTCTGGATCCACCTTTTCAGACCCGAAGGCCTATACTGGTATTCTGGTTGTTGTGAGAGATTTAGTTTCTCCACTACCTCTTGGAGTACGGGGTAACTGGTCATCAACTTGACGTGCGTCTTGATCTGCACCTCAGAAGATGAGCCGTATTCCTGTTGCAATTGAGTATCGATAACCTCTGGGTCCCGTAGCTCAATCACCAGCTTAGCACGGGTTTGATAGATAGGGATCTGCGTGTAAGACCAAAACGCGGCCATGCCACCAAAGACTAAAGTAAGACTCACAATCAACCAAATTCGCTGCCCGCAGGCAGCCACATATTCCATAATATTGGTCGTCTCATCGACTTCAAGTAGTTGTGATTCTACATCAGAATGCTGCGTCATAACCAAACCATTTTATATATCCCTACTGTCATTACAAAAACCGCATGTTACTACATGCCTCTATTTTCCTTCGAAAATGAGATACTTCCGAGAGCAATGGTTTTACCAAAGAAAGTGACTTGGCGTGTTAAAAGAAACTCTCAGGCACAATAATGATGTCATCAGGCTGTACGGAATGCTCCATCCCAACGGTAAGTGTCTGCTGCCTTCCATTCACAATTCGTAGTATTTTTGCCTTATCTTTCACAGCTCTATCCGTCCATCCACCTGCTAAGGTGATGGCTTTGAGCACCGTGATGCCCTCTCGATACGAAAACGCACCGGGAGCTCTCGCTTCGCCACTCACGTAAAAATTGCGATACTGAACAATAGAGACCGTCACCTTCGGACTTTTTAAGTATCCAGCCTCAAGTCGTTCGGTCAGTAGCTCCTCCACGTTTTTTACCGTCATCCCCATGACACGGATTTCACCCAACAGGGGAAACTTAATGGTCCCATGTCCACTCACAATAGTTTCTGTCAATAGATCTGCTTCATCAAATACTTCGATCCTAAGTCCATCATTCGGACCAAGACGATACGATTCCACCGAGACTTCTACCGGTTGTATGGGCACAACCTGTTCATGTGGGATCAAAGAACATCCACACACGACAACTGTCAGAAAAAGCGCCGAACTCATTATCCAGGTTTTAATCTTCTTAAACATCTTGACGCCAATCATTATCTCGCTTTGTTAGAAAGTCGGCAGGTGTCAGTCGTGAAACGTGAGACAACGCCTCCCTGCCGTGGCAAAAATGGTTGATTAAGTTGGTCCTGCGACTCGGCAAATTCCATGGCCGCAATGTACACCAATTAGCGTTAACACACTCTAGCCCGAAGAGCTGTTAGACATGCGCCTCCAAATAACAGACACTCCACGAGAATACCTGGAAAAGACATCTAGCGACCTTTTCTTCTTTCGAGTTACGAATTTTCCTCGGGCCTTGTCATAAAGGAGATCAAATCTAATTCTTCCATGTTAAAATATACCTTGGATCGAGACCATAAGCGTATTGGCGTAGAACTCAAATCTGTCGATCGTTGAACTTCGTTGTTGATATTGATACTGGCAACTTATGCCAAACCATCTCACAGCTCGGTACGTAACTCCTATCCTGCCTTCCAAACGGTTATCCGTTCTGTTCTGCGATGTTTGAGTTCCCGAATCATCGGCGAAGGCATCATTAGAGTACCGAAAATCTCCATTGAGCCTTGCGCGGGTCCCAATTGCATGGCTCACATTGAGATCAACTCCTGTTTCCGTAACCGTGGATGTATCGAAAACCCCTGACTGCTGAATGATGCTAAACGGTGAAAGTCGAATGGTGGATCGCGCCGTCGCTTGCCAAGTCAGATCTCCAGTTACACGTAGGTTATTCGTCTTATTTCCTCCTGAGCTCAAAACCGACCCGGATGGCTGCAGAACAGGAGCACGATCAAAATTCAAGACCTCGTACCCAACCTGGATTTCCCCTGTTGTTTTTCCCGTTGTACTCCATCGAAAGCCAGTACTCACTCGATAGCTCGTACTATCCAATTGGATATTTTGGTCATAGATTTGGCGACCCACCCCAACATTCAACAAAGCAAAGGTTTTTGGTGCGATTGAACCAAACACGGTAAAATCCCCACTACTACTCAACCGGTCACGGCTCGGGGCCTGATTGTTGTTTTCAAAATTCCAGTCAGTCCCTCTGACCCGAAGCCTTACTCCAAATTGACTGCCTATGGTTTCGGCTTCGCCGACAAAGCTCTTTGTGTTCCACGTAGTGGGTTCAAGTGCCTGAACATCGACCGTAGAGCCCCGCAAATCAAACCCTTTTGTATACCCTCCTTGCAGTTTGAGATTCAGGCCACCTGGAAAATCCAACAAGACCTGACCAGTCAGATCTTGTCTGAGAACATTGTTTTCGGAAAACCGTTGCGAGAAAACCTGAGTGGCCCGGTAATCGATCACCGCCTGATGCAAACCTGCAAACGGCAATTGGACTTGTATGCCAGGAGAGACTGTATGCACAAAATCACTTTGGCGGTTGGATTGAGTCCGAAATACGTTATCCGTATATATTTCCGCAGCACCCAAAAAGGGGCGAACATAAACCGGACCAGCTTTGAGACCATCTGTAGACAAGATGGGTGGGAACCTCTCCCCACTATCTGGAATCGCACTGCCGGTATAGGCATAGGAAACCGTGCTTGGTGACAGTTGGGCCATACTCTTTTCTACAAGTAGCAAACCGAGGAAACCCATGGCTATTAAAACAAGGTGAGTGAATCGGAAAATTGTCCATTCCACACAGTAGACTTTTGCAGGCCTTATCATAAACGCCGATTCCTTCAACTACAGTCTCAATCGGGAGTGTGTGCTATTGTTAGTTGAAATTTGAAGTGGCTCCCTCTGCTATGTTGCAATGGTGATTACCTAATTAAACATCATTACGCCAACGAGAAAGGAGCCACGATGGCAAGTATCCCTCAAGCACGACCAAGAAGCAAGAAGACGAAACGATTGGGGCCGGTGCGGGTGATTCGGCCTGAGCAGTATGAGGCCTTCGATGTGAACAGCAAGGTGGCATGTATTCAGGCCCTCATCCCGTTGGGCTTACTGCGGATTCAAGAACTCCTAGAGGAGGAGGTGTCCACTTGGCCGGAGCCCGGTATGCGCGGAAGCTTTCGCATCTGCGCGGCTATCGGCATGGGAGCAATCCGGGGAGTGTCCAGCTGGCGGGGCAACGCCATCCGTTTCGGCTCCCTCGTGTCCAGCATGTGGAAGGCGGGGAGATTGCCTGACAGAGCTTGGCCCACCTTCGCGGCCCGGGCCAGCTGGATGAGAACCTGCTCACGCGCGTGCTCTATGGGATTTCCTGCCGGCACGATGAAACGGCAGCAGCGGCGGTCCCGGGGGCGATTGGCCTGTCAAGCTCGACGGTGTCGCGGAGCTTTACCCAAGCGAGTGCGAAGCAGCTTCAGGCGCTCCAGGACCGCGACCTGAACGAGCTGGACATCGTCGCGATCTTTCTCGATGGGAAAACGTTTGCCGACATGACGATGGTGATCGCCGTTGGCCTCACGCTCACCGGCGAGAAACACGTCCTGGGGTGTGTGGAAACGGGGACCGAAAACGAGAAAGCCTTGACGCCCTTTCTGCCGTCGCTATGTGACCGTGGCCTCGACAGTTCCCCAGGCCTCTTGGTCATCATTGATGGGGGGAAAGGCCTGCGAGCCGCCGTGCGGCAGGCCTTTGGCCCCTCGGCCCTCGTGCAACGGTGTCAGTGGCACAAACGAGAGAATGTGTGAAGCATTTACCGCAAGGCGAGCAGGCCACGTGGCGGACCCGCCTGCAACGAGCGTATCAGCGCCCAACGTATGCGGAAGCCCAGACGGCGTTGTATCGGACTACAGACGGAACTGGAGACCCGCAAGCAATCGGCGGCCCGGAGCTTAGCGGAAGGCCTGGAGGAAACGTTGACCTTACATCGGCTGGGGGTGTTTGCCCTCTTAGGCCTGGCCTTCAAGACGACGAATTGTCTGGCGTCGATCAATGCCTTGGTGGAGGAGCGGTGCGCCAAGGTGGATCGGTGGACGAACTCCCATCAGCGGCAGCGCTGGTTGGCCACCGCGTTGCTGGAGATCGAGCCGCGGCTCAACAAGGTAAAGGGCTATCGGCACTTGCCCCGCTTGCGTGGGGCCCTCCAACGAGAATTAAACATTAAGAAGACCTCGACAAAGAAGGTCGCGTAACATGAACCCCGGAGCCGTGGAGAATTTCAACTAACTTTGGGCTTGACTCATTGATTTGGACCCAACGGAAGTGACATGACATGAACAACCCCAGAATCGGGTACTGACCCCACTCCTCCATTGGGAGTCCCGACTAGCAGATGGTCGCCAGCCGCAATCAAGGATTGTCCAAAGAAGCGAGATACGTGGGAAGCACTGGCTGGGTTCGTAAATTGGTTTTGAAAACTCCCCGCCTTTCTATCAAAGACGTAGACTGCTCCACCATCCACGACGTTTTCAAAATCATGCCCAGGAGCAGACACCATGAAATGGGACTCTCCCATGGTGACGGCCTCACCAAAATACTCACCAAGTTTGGCATGAGATTGGACAAGCTGTTTTTGAAATTGTCCTTTCGCATCGAAGACGTAGGCTGCGCCGCACTCTGAATGGACCTGTTCATTGCCAACAGCTCCAATTAATACATGCGTGTCGTCCCCAACCAAAGACCATCCAAAATACTCATGAGTTTGGGGCGCGGGGGATTGAAGCGTAGACACGAACTCACCGGATACTGGATTAAACACATAGACCACACCCTGATCTATCGGGTTGCTACCACCAACCGGCGCGCCAATGGCCACCAGGGATCCCACAAAGGCCAACGCATGTCCAAAGCGATCAGCCTCTCCTTCCTTCGGATCAGGAGAAAGAAACATATGCAACAATTTCCCCGTACTCGCCTGAAATACATACGCCGCTCCAACATGAAAGGTCGAACCGGCACTCGCCCCAGGATCGCCGATCACAAGCCAATCTCCATGACTGGCCACGGCATGCCCGAAAATCTCCGCATGCCGCGAAAGACTTTGGAATGTCCGAATATGTTTTTCAGACTCAGGATCAAACAGAGAGACCGCTCCAGAATTGATGCCAAGACGACCCTTTCCTTGTGGCGCACCAACCACTGCGAGGCTATTGACAAATCCAACAGACAGTCCAAACACATCATCGCCAACGGGAGAGGTTGGCGAGAAACGCTGCAAAACTTGCCCTGTGGTCCAATCAAACAAAAAAGCCCTTCCGGTTTCGCCTTTAGGCGTCACCGCGTGGGGAGCCCCGACTAGAACTTGATTGGCCTTCACGGCTAAATCCGTCATGCACCACAGGATGGGGATTTTGAAGAATTTCACTCCTGAGGCTTGGACTTGACTGAGCCCAAAGGATTTCCAATCCTATGAATCCAATGGCTCCAAAGATAAGGATCAGAATCAACCCCGATAGAAGCAACCGATGGCCAACACCAGAGGATTTAAAAAATTTCATAGTTCCTCATGATCTTTGATACACTTAGGCCCTCACGTATTCTAAGATGGGAAGGCATCTCCATTATGACGTATTTATATTGTTCGTGTAAGACCTGGCGACCTTGATGAATCAATCACGTTGGCCTCTTCCCAAACGCGACCCGTGGTCTACACCCTTTGCCGAAACATTGCTCTCTCAACTTGACCTCACACCTGGATTAACGATTCTTGATGTAGCGAGTGGCCATGGTATTCCTGCCTTTTACCTGGCGGAACACACTGGGCCTACAGGAAAAGTGCTCGGGATTGATATTCACCCCACTCAACTCGCCAGAGCCCGATCGATTCAGGGCCAGCAACTCCCCTGGCTACAATTCGAGGAACACGATGTTCGACACCTTCCTTCCACCTTACCTCCGTTTGAGCGTATCACAGGCAACCTGTCATTTATGTTTTTTCGCCCCAATCGTTTTGAGGCTCTTCAAGATTTGATTCGCCATCTTCAGCCAGGTGGGCAACTGGTTCTGACATTTCCATCCATGGGCACGTTTGACTCACTCTGGCAACGGGTCGATCAGGAGATGAAAACTCGCCGACTAGATACAGAACGCACCAAGTTGTGGGACTATATTCACGAACGACCTTCTGCCCAAGACGCACGCCACTGGCTCGAACAATTGCAGATGGAACGTATTGTCGTTGAAGATCAGCCGCTCGAAGTCGAAACCGGACCAGGGCAAGAATTTCTGTGGCACCCCCTACTACGCGGAGGATTTCTCGATGATGTGTTTGAATGTTTTGAAGATCAGGAACTCGCGAACGAATTCATGACAACCATTTCCCGCGATGTGTCCAACTTTACACCCCTCATGGCCCAGCGATGCGTAATGGCAGGGTGGAAACCCCTTGAGCCATAATGAGGAGAGGACGCCTTATTCCTTCTCAGAATGCCTAGGAGCCGGTCCCAGATTAGACGAATCTACTACGGATGTGCTGGATTTGGCCAGATCTTCCGATCCTTTTCGTTGAATAGCACCACTATTCGCCTCAAACGATCGAAACATCTGACTCAAACCAGACCACCCTCGTGACGATCGCTAATCTCGGACAGGCTCCTGGAAGGCAAATCAATCACATGGCGAGTCGGTTCCTCCGAAGACGATTCACGTGTACACAGTTCGAATGGCGGGATATCCACTTGCAAACGTTTCAATAATCGACGAATAAATTTTTCGCTTGGGGCTTCACAACGCCATACATACATCCCAGTTTCAAGTTCATGGAAATGCCGCTTCATACAAAACCGTGGGTCTTCCATAAAATACGCGGACAAAAACCCAGTGATCGCATGCACCACCCAGTCGTGTTCTTGGATATAGCGAAAACTCACTTCAATCTCATGGATTTCAACTGACTCGTCACCAGCCATTGGGGTCCTTTCGTCAACATTCATTCAGAGCCGGAAGGTTTTCCGGCCTCAAGTGTCCCATGATGAAGCGATCCCCTTCAAGAACCGCATGATTGTGCGAGTCATCAACCTTTGTTAAATTTGCGAACCTTGTGCAATTTTGCCATCTTGGAAAGGACTGCATATGTCACAACATGCCAATCCGCAGACCAATGACTCAGATCCACCTGAGCCACCTGAACCAACCTATGCCGAACAGGCTCGAACCCTCATGCACATTGCACCTGTCGCCACCCTGTGCACCACGTCTCAGAAACATCCCGATTGGCCGTTTGGATCGATTGTCACCTATGGCCTTGATGATACAGGAAATCCTTCGTTTCTCATCAGCACAATGGCCATGCATACCAAGAATCTGACGGCCGATGCACGAGCCAGTGTGTTCGTCATGCAACCCGGCGGTGAAAACAATCCCTTGGGCGCGGCTCGAGTCACCATTATGGGCAAAGTGACGAAAGTGCCTAAAGGCCAAGATGCTGCCATTCGCGCACAATATTTAGCCCGCCACCCTAGCGCAAGTTATTGGGCCGATTTTGGCGATTTTTCATTTTATCTCATGGACACCATTGATGTGTATTATGTCGGTGGTTTTGGATCGATGGGATGGGTCTCTGCGGAAGAGTATGCCTCGGCCCAAGTCGATCCGCTGGCCGATGCGGGACCTGGACTCATTGACCACCTCAATGCCGATCACACAGACGCCTTGCTGTTACTCGCCAGAGCATCTGGCCAGCCCGACACGGACGATGCCACCTTGACAGCCATCGATCGGTTAGGATTTCATCTGCGCCTTAGGATCAAGGACCGCTACACTGGCATGCGATTGACCTTTCCACAAGAACTCAAGAGCCCCGATGATGCCCGACCCGTTTTTGCAAACATGGTGAAGCAAGCGAGAGCTGATTCCTAATATCGACCCCAAAACCATTTTATTCCTTCCCCCTTGCTCCCTAGAGGGAGGGTTGGGGTGAGGGGGAATCCAATTTATTAAGATCCTTCGAAGCAACGTTTAAGGAGTGACATGGCCACGAACGATAAACAAATAATTTTCTCACTCATCGGCGTTGGTCGAGTCCATCCGCCGAAAAAACACGTTCTCAAAGATATCTACCTTTCGTTTTACTATGGCGCGAAGATCGGCGTCTTGGGACTCAACGGATCGGGTAAAAGTTCCCTCCTCCGCATAATTGCTGGCGTGGACCAAGACTATATCGGCAAGATTACCATGTCCAAAGGTTACACCGTCGGGTTACTGGAACAGGAGCCGCAACTCGACCCTGAGAAAACAGTCAAAGAAGTGGTAGAGCAGGCTCGAAAAGAACTCATTGACATGTTAGCCGAATACGAGTCAGTGAGTAACCGGCTGGGCGAGCCCATGGAACCCGATGAGATGGAAAAGCTATTGGAAAAACAAAGCACGCTTCAAGAAAAAATTGAGGCTGTGGATGGGTGGGAGTTGGAAAACCAACTCGACATTGCCATGGATGCACTTCGCTGTCCGCCACCCGAGACTAAAATCGGAATCCTTTCCGGAGGAGAAAAACGACGCGTGGCCCTGTGTCGCCTCATGATTCAAGAGCCCGACATCTTGTTGCTAGACGAGCCCACCAACCATTTGGATGCCGAATCCGTGCAATGGTTGGAGCAGCACCTTCAACAATACAAAGGCACGGTGATTGCCGTAACCCATGATCGCTATTTCCTCGACAACGTGGCCGGATGGATTCTCGAACTGGATCGTGGGCAGGGTATACCCTACGAAGGCAATTACTCCTCCTGGCTCGAACAAAAACAAGCCCGCCTCGAAAAAGAAGAAAAAACAGAATCCAAACGACGCAAAACGCTGGAACATGAGTTGGAATGGATTCGGATGTCGCCCAAAGGCCGGCAGGCCAAGGGGAAAGCCCGCGTCACCCGCTACGAAGAACTGGTCAGCGAGGAACATGAAAAAGTTGCGGATGATTTGGAAATATATATCCCCGCCGGTCCCCGCCTTGGCGAAATCGTGATCGAAGCGAAAGACCTGACCAAAGCCTTCGGCGACAAACTCTTATTCGAAAACCTCACGTTTAATTTACCGCGAGGCGGAATCGTGGGCGTTATCGGTCCCAACGGCGCAGGAAAAACCACGCTGTTTCGGATGATCACGGGGGAAGAAAAACCAGACGCAGGCTCCTTCAATATCGGCGAGACGGTTAAGCTCGGTTATGTGGATCAAAACCGAACATTGGATGGAACAAAAAACGTATGGGAAGTCATCTCTGGTGGACAAGACACGATCAAGCTTGGCAAAAAAGAAATCAACTCGAGGGCCTATGTCAGCCGATTTAATTTTGGCGGGACCGAACAACAAAAGAAGGTCAAGGATCTCTCTGGAGGAGAACGCAATCGCGTTCACTTGGCGAGCATGCTCAAAGAAGGCGCAAATGTTCTCATCTTGGACGAACCCACCAATGATTTAGACGTGAATACCTTACGTGCGCTTGAAGAAGGCTTAGAACAATTCGGCGGCTGTGCGGTCATCAGCAGCCACGACCGCTGGTTCTTGGACAGAATCGCGACGCACATCCTGGCCTTCGAAGGAAACAGCCAGGTCGTCTGGTTTGAAGGCAACTACAGCGAATACGAAGCCAACCGAAAAAAACGCCTCGGCAAAGACGCCGACCAACCCCACAGCATTCGCTATCGGAAACTGGCGAGGGAATAGTCTTTGATTCCTGAAGAAGGTTTTTCAATCTGGGAGGAGGTGGTCGTAGAGACCACCCC
>CAYMQW010000017.1:0-13029 GCA_964392595.1 uncultured Nitrospiraceae bacterium | reverse complement strand
AGATGGCCCGAAGATTGGATGCGAGATGTCCAAGTTATTTTCTCTCAGGTCCTACATTGAACCTACAGGAATCTACTTGCATTCTCTTTTGTGGTCATTAAATCGAAAGGAAGGCACATGCCAAAAGGACGTGAAAAAGACCGAGAACTTCGTCGCAAACACCGTAAAAATCAGGATCGTATGAAAGCCCTAGAAAAAACCCAGCGCAAAGCTGGTACTAAAAAATAGTCAACATCCCTTTCCCCCATGTTTCGTCATCTTGGCCAAGTCTGTTTTGCAACTTTTGGAAAGCTGTCTTTCTCCTTCCGCTCACAGTAGGCCGGAACTCTTCACAACCAAAAATTGACAACAGCGTATGATAGTCTACCGCGATGCATGGATAATACTTGTCCAGTGAAAGAACCGTAAACAGAGGCAATATTTAACCATTAGAAAAAAGAAAAGATGAGGGTTAAAGCGCGATGAGGGGCAGATCAGTTTGAGGAAAGCCTTGACCTTTGAAAAGAAGATTTTCACCAGTTGAACGTGCTAACGCATAGGTCGCACAGTCTCCCAAATTTAAGCCTGCAGGATGTTGCCCTTTTCCATATTGTCGATAGGCTCCACGGGCGATTTCTGCTTGGTCAGGGGTAAAGGGGACGATATCCATGCGACACCGATGTACAAGTAAATCCAATTCCCTTCCGGCTGCTGGCCCAAATTTGGCCTCCATGACAATTCCAGTTTCGAGCATGGACACTGCACTGACTAATCGCTTGGGATCCGCAGCAAGGGCTTCTGCCATTTTTAATGCTTCTGGTTCGTTGGACAATATGGCAACTAAAGCTGAAGAATCGATGACCATGGATTAAAAAGCTCCGGTCTTTGAATACCCTAAAATTTCTTCTGGTGTTCGATTGTCTTGGATAGGCATGGCACTGCAACGGCTTGCAATGGCCATAATTTCTTTGACCAAATCTGGCGTTGTGCGAGATCCCTCCACCCGTTCAAGCCGGTCCTCTAATGCATGAATAATGGTATCTGTAATTGTTTCCCCCGTTTTTCCAGCAAGTTGCTTTGCTAGATTTTCAGCATTTTTGTTCTTAATATTAATCGCCATTGCAGAATCCTCCTATTTTTCTTTAATCTACCCTTGAAGGGTAATGATGTCAATGAGTCGTATTCAGGTTATATTCTTTGATGCTGCAGAGACCTTGTTTCATGTGAAAGGTTCCGTGGGGGATGTGTATCTTCGCTATGCGGAAAAGTATGGCGTCTCCAAATCTGACGAATTAGTAGCGAAGGTGAATCAGGCGTTTAAGGAAGCCTTTCGGCAAGCGCCACCGGCGATTTTTGCTGTTGATGAACCTGAGAAACTCAAACAATGTGAACGGTTGTGGTGGTTCGATATTGTCCATGGTGTATTTTATCGAGTAGGCATGTTTGAAGGGTTTGATGAATATTTTGAAGAAGTCTTTCATGCCTTTGGAACATCTGAACTTTGGGGGGTGTATCCTGAAGTCCCAGGGATTCTTGAGGAATTGAAGTCCCAAGGATATGAATTAGGCGTGATTTCGAATTTTGATACGAGGTTTTTTGGAATTTTTCGTGGTTTGAAATTAGATCAATACTTTGACACCGTCACTATTTCCAGCTTGGCGGGCTCGGCCAAACCTTCTCAGAAAATTTTTCAGTATGCCTTGGATCAACATGTGCTTGATCCGGAAGACGCAGTGCATATTGGGGACAGTATGAAGGAAGATGTCGAGGGAGCGAATCAGGCGAAGTTAACCGGAATTTTTCTTAATCGCGAAAAACACTCACCGTCAATGCTTGGGCATTCTTTGGAGAGTCTTCAGGCCCTTCCTTCGTTTCTTCAGTCGTTGTGACAGAATTATGACCTATCGTCTGGCATTGATCTTTCTGACCTTTCCAGACCACTGAAGAATGCGTTTGTCAGCCGTGAGAATGAAGGCTCCATTCAGAATGGCTGAGGCTGTGATGAGTCGATCCGCAGGATCCTTATGAAACTTAGCCAGAGTATTCGCCGCAATCCCGATATCGCCGGTTATCGGAATTTCTGTTAGTCCCCAACTCAAAAGGCGGGTTCTCCAGGTAACAAGAGGCTGGACTAATTGCAGACGCCCCCGGTTCTGCAAAAGAGCAATCTCCCAAAAGGAAATGGCCGAAACGGCTAATTCATCGTCAAGAAGTGCCTGATCAGCCAATTTTCGTGCACGTGTTCCCAAGGAAGTATCCCCTTCCGCCAACCATACGAGGACATGCGTGTCCAAGACAATCATTCCAACGCTTCCCAGTCTTCATCAACGGAAGAAATAATATCTCCTTTTATCGTGACCGTGCCTTTCAAGGCCCCAAATAAGGTGGACGGTTTTTGGCGGTAGGGGATGAGCTGACTGACTGGGCGGCCATTTTTTGTGATGATCAATGGTTTCCCGGTTTGTGCCACTTCATCCATGAGTTGAAGGCATCGGGCTTTGAATTCTGATGCTTTAATAGTTTTCATGGTTCTCCTTGTTATGACCATAGTCATGACTATGGTACTATAACTAGTATCATTTTGGCAATTGGCAGGCGTGAGAGGGAATGATGGGCTCCCTCCTCAGCTTCGTGGATATATCAATGTAATATCGCAGACCTGACCCAACTATTGACCCCATTGTTGACATATTTCCATACTGATAGTATGGTTTTCCATATGAAGACAACACTCAATATTGAAAAATCAGTGATGGCTAGGCTTAAGCAAGAGGCTGCCCGACAGAACCGGACGATGTCCGAACTCGTTGAAACGGCTTTGCGGCTACTTTTTCACTCGCAAAAGAGTCGGGGTGCGACTCTTCCACCGCTGCCTTCCTTTCACGGCGGGGAACATATGGTTGACATTGCTGATCGTGATGCTCTGTATCAAGCAATGGAAGGCCGGTAGTGTTTGTCGTTGACACAAATGTTCTGGTGTATGCCGCCAATGCTGATGACCAAGCCCATGAACCGTGCCGAAAAGCCTTAGAAAGTTGGCGTAGGCGGCAAGGAGCCTGGTATATCACGTGGGGCATTGTGTATGAGTTTCTCCGAATTGCCACACACCCCAAAGTGCTTCGGAAACCTTGGTCTGTTCAAAACGCCTGGAAGTTTATTGAAGTGCTGGTAGCATCCCCGGGTTTGGATTTTCTTCAAGAGACTGAGCGACATGAGGTAGTGGTTAAAGAAATATTTCAGGACATTCCTCATTTATCTGGCAACATAATTCATGACACACATACTGCTGCTTTGATGCAAGAGCATGGCATCCGTCGAATCTACACACGAGACACTGACTTCCATCGGTTTCCGTTTCTTCAAGTGATTGATCCGCTTCAGGTCTCATCGTGACTGCCACTCCTCAATTTTCCTGCTCCTTTCCTGGTGGCAGCCGCAAAGAGGATCACTCCATTTGCTTGAAACAAAAATTTCTCGTGGGACTCGAAATAACAAAGTAGGGATGGGCAAGGAAAAATGAGAAATATTTATTCTTTGAAGACTCCTACGTAATTGTGCGTATGAGTCAGGCAGGTTCCCTATGTTTTGTCGTGCGTGTTACCTTGACTTCCAAAAATCTGACTTGTTAGAATTTTCTTCCTAAGTGCCTGGTTTTATTTAACTTTTCATTGTTGTATGTTTCGGTTGCTGAATTGCCACAATCAGATAACAATATAACGTTAAGTAATACTTGAACATTTGTGGGGGAAGTTATGAAAGATCTTTTCAATAGCGATGATCTCATTCAGCCGTGGCATCGATTGGTTTTATTGGCAGAAGGTGTTGCGTGCTGGTGAAGATCAGGATCAAGACAAGCTGCCACCTGCTCCTATTGGGGTAAATAGCCGTGGCGGGGAATGGGTTCATCACTATTTCTTGGGTACCAGTCCCTAATGCCATGTATTACAACATGTATTACTTGACGAGTAAGGGCGTGAGCATCAAGCCAAACGAGCTAGCGCGTCCGATTGCCGGGAAAGATGATTTTAATCGGGTCCTTGGGGTGGATAAAGAAAAAGGGAATTGTATTGCAGGTTCCTCGACTCCCTACACGCATAGCGATCTCTCCAATGGAATGTGCTACCACTATGTCATCACCGCCGTAACGGAAGATGGGGAAAGCCCCTGTTCCGAAGAAGTCATGTCAATCCCTTCTCCCTACTTGTGCGTCATGCAGTTTGGTGCCGAAGGCGTTGACGATGGGGCATTTCGTTCACCCACTGGTATTGCGATTGACGATGAGGGTTGTATTTGTGTGGCCGATACGGACAATCACACTGTTCAGCAATTTGATAAAGAAGGCACATTCATAAGCCGTTGGGGTGGAGATCCGGACTCTGAAGAAGGGTCCTTCTACTGCCCAAGAAGGTTCGCCACGACTCCGGACGGATATGTGTTTGTCGCCGATAGTGGCAATAACCGTGTTCAAAAATTCGATCCCGATGGCAATTTCATGAAGGCCTGGGGCAAGTTCGGCTTTGCTTGGAGAGGCGCCGAAGCTGGAAAGTTTGATGTGCCTTGGGGTGTGTCAGCAAGGCAATCTGTATGTTTCGGATACCAGTAATGCGCGGATCAAAAAATTCGAGTCAAACGGTACGCTGCTGGTGAAATGGGGACGGGATGGCAGCTTTGATGGCGCGTTCTTTTACCCTCGCGGCTTAACGGTTGATTTTGTTGGGAATATCTATGTTGGGGATGAAGGGAATCATCGGATCCAAAAGTTTGATGCCAGCACCAACGTTCTTCCCCAACTCGTGGCCAAATGGGGCGGAGGTATTGGCGCCGGTTATGCCAGTAGTCCACTAGCTCAAGAGCCTGGGCAATTTCGTTCCCCTTGGGGAATTACTGTTGATGGGATGGGCGATGTGTTTGTCACGGATACCGGCAATCAACGCATTCAAAAATTCGACCGTGAGGGGAATTTCGTCACTCAATGGGGTGGTTTTGGCAATTCAGAAGGCCAGTTTAATTTTCCCTATGGTTTAGTCGTCGATCCCAGAGGTCATGTGTTTGCCGTTGATAGCGGCAATATGCGTGTTCAGCACTTTATGCCGGCTGAAGATGCTGAGGAACATATCCGCGACGAAGCTGCATCTCTTATGTTGCCTGAAGGCGCGGAATCCTAAGCTCCGCACCGTGTGATAATCCTGGGCTTCCAATCTTGGGTGAGAGATTGGAAGCTCTTTTCATAAGCGCTGGCTGAATGCCCTGGCACAACATCGATTTTTTCATGAATTCCTGGTATGGTGCCCGATAGGTGTTTCCAGACATGTTTCCGTCTGCATTTCTTGAGGATTTCATCATTTTTCTCTGGCCTGGAACCATGTTTCATACTCCTCACATACACTAGTTAGAAAAGGTTGACGACGATGGGGCTTTGGGATCGAACGCGAATTGGACTGACATTTGATGATGTGGTGCTGGTTCCGGCCAAATCAGAAGTGGTGCCAAGCGAAGTTGCTACGCATACACAGGTCACCAAAAACATTACCATCAATATTCCACTACTCAGTGCTGCAATGGATACTGTCACTGAAGGGCGATTAGCCATTGCGCTGGCGCGGGAAGGGGGGATTGGGGTTATTCACCGAGCCATTTCTCCCGAGGCCCAGGCCTTGGAAGTGAATAAGGTGAAAAAATCAGAAAGTGGCATGATCCTGGATCCCATTACGATTTCTCCAAACCAAACCATTCGGGACGTTCACCACATCATGTCTACCTACCACATTTCAGGGGTTCCGGTGACCCAGGGCAAAAAGTTAGTGGGGATTTTGACGAATCGCGATCTGCGTTTCGAGCCAAGAATGGATCTCACCGTTGCTCAGGTCATGACGCGCAATAATCTTATCACTGCTCCCGTCGGGACCACCTTGGCCAAAGCCCGTGAAATTCTTCATGAGCATCGGATTGAAAAACTTCCAGTGGTGAATGACGCGTTTGAACTCAAGGGCCTCATCACCATCAAGGATATTCAAAAACAAATTAAATATCCCACAGCGTGTAAGGATACTCATGGACGATTGCGTGTTGCTGCAGCAGTTGGAGTTGGCGCGGATGTTGAAGAGCGGGTCGAGCGCCTGATAAAAGTCGGGATTGATATGATTGTCGTTGATACGGCGCATGGGCATTCGCAAAGCGTGATCGATATGGTGAAATATATTAAAAAACACTATCCCGACATGGAGGTGCTGGCCGGAAACATTGCCACGGCTGAAGCAGCCAAAGACTTGGTTGATGTTGGGGCCGATGCCGTCAAGGTGGGAGTGGGCCCAGGGTCGATCTGTACCACACGCATTGTATCCGGGGCTGGGGTGCCACAGTTAACGGCCATTGCCGATTGCGCGGAAGCCCTAGTTGGAACAGGAATCCCAGTCCTGGCCGATGGTGGAATTAAATATTCAGGGGACATCACCAAGGCGCTGGCCTCGGGAGCCTCTGCGGTCATGATTGGTTCGTTATTTGCTGGAACCGAAGAATCTCCAGGCGAAACCGTCCTCTATCAAGGTCGAACCTACAAAGAATATCGTGGAATGGGATCCCTGGGCGCACTCCAACGAGGGGGTCGGGATCGATATCAACAAGAAGGCCAAGCAGCAGGGAAACTTGTTCCTGAAGGCATTGAAGGGAGGGTCCCGTTCAAAGGGCCTTTGTCGAATGTGGTGTATCAGTTGGTTGGCGGGCTGAAGTCCGGCATGGGATATTGTGGGTGCCGATCTCTTTCCGAATTGCAGCAAAATGCCCAGTTTATTCGACTCACGCAAGCCGGATTACGTGAAGGCCATGTCCATGATGTCGTCATCACCAAGGAGGCTCCCAACTACAGGGCCGATATTGAATGAAGAGTGATCCGTACAGCGTGATGCGTAAAGATATAGAAAATAGGTGATACGGGTCACGTATCACGGTCTTTCAACTAACCTGGTCCTCCTTCATGCGCAGGACTCCACCTCGTTGTAAACTTGCAGACTATCCATGGCGTCTCGTCACAATACGATTGTTATTCTTGATTTTGGGTCTCAGTACACCCAATTAATTGCGCGTCGTATTCGCGAAACCCGCGTTCACTCTGTCATTCTTCCTGCCTCAGCATCTCTTCATACGATTCGTGAGCATCGACCCAAAGGGGTTATTCTTTCCGGTGGACCGGCGAGTGTCACAAGCGTCGGACGACCGCGATGGGCCAAGGAAATTTTGCAGGAAGACGTGCCCATCCTTGGGATTTGCTATGGCATGCAGTTGGTGGCGCATGAGATGGGAGGGAAAGTCGGGCAGGCCAAACGGCGGGAGTTTGGTCGGGCGGAGTTGAAGATTCTTGATGGTTCGGATCTGTTCAAGGGACTTGATAAAAAAGGACCATTCTCGGTGTGGATGTCGCACGGAGACCGGATAGAAAAATTGCCTTCAGGGTTTACACCAATTGCCCAAACGGAAAACTCTTCAATCGCGGCCATGAAATCGGCCAATCATCAACATCGGTTCTTCTGTCTACAATTTCATCCGGAAGTCGCCCACACAGTTCACGGAAAACACATTCTGAAGAATTTTGTACAGGGAATCTGTGGCGCCAAGGCTACGTGGACGATGGGGTCGTTTCTGAAAAATTCAATCGAGAATATTCGGGAACACGTTGGTCGAGACAAGGTGATCTGTGGGTTGAGTGGAGGGGTGGATAGCATGGTGGCTGCGGCGATGACTCATCGCGCCATTGGAAAACAGTTGACCTGTGTGTTCGTTGATAATGGCCTGATGCGAAAGGATGAAGCCAAGCAACTCAAAAAGGTATTTGGGTCGCAGCATTTTCATTATCGGATGGTCGATGCGTCGGATCAATTTCTGAAGGCGTTAGGACGAACCAGCGACCCCGAAAAAAAACGAAAAATCATTGGTCGACAATTTATTGAAGCCTTTGATCACGAAGCCAAAAAGATTGGGAACGTTCGCTATCTTGTTCAAGGTACCCTCTATCCCGACGTGATTGAAAGCGTCAGTCATATAGGCCCGTCTGCCACGATTAAAACGCATCATAATGTGGGGGGCTTGCCATCGAAAATGAAATTGAAGCTGATCGAACCGCTTCGTGAGCTCTTTAAAGATGAAGCGCGAGGTTTGGGAAAGGAATTAGGGTTGCCCGATGACATGGTTTTTCGGCATCCCTTCCCTGGGCCTGGCTTAGCGATTCGGGTGTTGGGCGCTGTGACTCCTGAACGACTGGCGATTCTTCGTGACGCGGATGTTATTTTTATTGACGAGTTACAAGCGAATGATCTGTACCGTAAAACCTGGCAAGCTTTTGCGGTGTTATTGCCCATTCGGACCGTTGGCGTGATGGGTGACCAACGAACGTATGAAGATGTCGTCGGTTTGAGGGCGGTAACAAGTGTTGATGGTATGACCGCCGATTGGGCTCAATTGCCGCATGCTTTTTTGGGCAAAGTTTCCAACCGGATCATCAATGAAGTGAAAGGCGTCAATCGAGTGGTCTATGATATTAGTTCAAAACCACCGAGTACGATCGAATGGGAATAACCAAAACACCAGACACACCGGTTCGCCTTCAAAAAGTCATTGCCGCGAGTGGGTTAAGTTCCAGACGGGCGGCGGAGACGTTGATTCGAGAGGGAAAGGTGACGGTGAATGGCGAGGTCGTGCGCATGCTTGGAACCTGTATCAATCCTGTCACTGATCACGTTAAAGTCGATGGCACCCATATTGAAACCGCCGAGCCAGAAGTGTTTGTCTTGCTCAATAAGCCGCCAGGTTGTGTCACAACTATGAGTGATCCTTTAGGCCGAGGCACAGTTGCCAATCTATTGGGTCGCGTAAGAGTACGAGTCTTTCCAGTCGGCCGTCTAGATTTTGATGCTGAAGGTCTTTTGCTCCTCACGAATAATGGCATGATTGCTCAAGCCTGCCTCCATCCTCGCTATCATGTGCCCAAAACCTATGTCATCAAGGTATCGGGTGTGTTTTCGGATGAAGAAATCAAAATGCTAAAAGAAGGGGTGATGCTGGAGGATGGAGTGACTTCGCCGGCAGATGTGAAAAAGGCTGGAAAAGCCAAATCTAATTCTTGGCTGGAAATCACCATTCGCGAGGGGAAAAAACACCAAATTAAACGGATGGTCGAAGCCTGCGGACATCGGGTGATGCGAATCAAGCGTACTCGCTTCGGTCCGCTCCAATTACGTGGCTTAGCACCTGGCACCTTTCGCTATGCAACAGATGCCGAAGCCAAGGCCTTGCGGGCCATTCTTCATCGATCCACGACTGGAGAAAAGCCTCGATCCCCACGACCCAAGCCATACTTGAAAAATCGTGTAAAACCTGGCGATACGTCCTCCTCTAAACTGCCACGAAAGCCGTTAAAAAAACCCTTCCCACGTGATGCGGCGAAGCCGCGATTCACGGCAACAAAAGGACCAACTGGCACAGGAAGAGATGGTCGACAGGGTTTATCAAGAAGACCCTTGAATCCGCGAGTATCTACAAGGAAGGCGCAACCGGCTCAAAGATATGATAGATCCTCCGGTTCTTCAGGTAGACCAACAAATTTCAGAGGGGCGTCGGCCAAGTCTCAATTTACCAGAAAAAGTGATAGACGTTCGGATTTCCCAAAACGATCATCGAATCAAGGACGGGATTCCGTCAACTCTCGAAAGACTCAGGGGAATACTACACGCTCGACTGTTCCGAAAAGACCGTTGAGTCCACGAGGGAATTTTGGGAAAGTTGAAACCACGAAGGGTACTGGGAGGCCATCCGCCTTCTCCAAAAAATCGTCGAAGACAAGAATATCTTCGGCCAAAGGGCATACAACCAAGGGGGCGAGTATCAGATCCACCTTCTCGAAAAGAGGGTCGGCTCCAATAAGAAAAGCGCCCATCAAACGGCGACCACCCAAAAAATAGAGGAAGGCAGTGACACGAACACATACTTGCGGTGAATTAACCCGAACACACGTTGGCCACACTGTAACGCTAATGGGCTGGGTTCATGGTCGTCGCGACCATGGAGGGGTGTTATTTATTGATGTGCGAGATCGCTATGGCGTGACCCAACTCGTGTTTGATGTTGAGAAAGAGGCATCCATTCACAGTCAGGCTAATGAATTACGAAACGAGTATGTCATCGCTGCGATTGGGCAGGTCAGAATTCGTCCTGAAGAATCCCTGAATCCTCAATTAGCTACTGGGGATATTGAAATCGAAGTCTCATTCCTGACCATTCTCAATCAGGCCAAAACACCTCCCTTCTTAATTGAAGACGACGTCCAAGCGACAGAAGCGATTCGCTTAAAACATCGCTATCTTGACTTGCGACGTCCCAGGATGCAGCAACTCCTTCAGCTTCGTCACGACTTGACCTACCACGTGCGTCAGCATCTGCATCAACGCAGGTTTCTTGAGGTGGAAACGCCCATACTTACCAAAAGTACGCCGGAAGGGGCACGGGACTATCTGGTTCCGAGTCGCGTCAATGCCGGAGAATTTTTCGCGCTTCCGCAGTCGCCTCAATTGTTCAAACAAATCCTCATGGTCGGTGGAACCGATCGATATTTTCAAATTGCGCGCTGCTTTCGGGATGAAGATCTTCGTCTTGATCGGCAACCGGAGTTTACCCAAATTGATATAGAGATGTCGTTTGTTCAGCAGGATGATATTTTGGCGTTGGGCGAAGAGCTCATTGCTACGGTGTGCAAGCAAGCCGCAGGCATTACCTTGCCGACTCCATTTCCGCGCTTGACCTATCAAGAAGCCTTGGACCGTTATGGAACGGATAAACCCGATCGTCGATTTGATCTTGAACTTCGAAATTTAAATGAAGTGGCCAAGCAAGTGGAGTTCAAGGTTTTTCGAGATACCGTTGAATCCGGTGGGTTGGTAGGGGGCTTAGTCGTGAAAGGAGGCGGGCAAATTGCTCGAAACCAAATTGATCGCTTAATTGATGTGGCCAAAGGTTTTGGCGCAAAAGGGTTAGCCTGGGTCAAAATTACCGAAGGCTGGAAGCTCGATTCCGCCATTGCGAAATTCCTCAAGGCTGAACCGTTTCAACACGCGCTTCCCGATGCTGAACCGGGTGATCTCATGCTGTTTATCGCTGATAAACCCGCCGTGACTTATGACGTGTTGGGTCGCCTCAGGTTACATCTTGGGGAAGAATTGAAATTGGTAGATCGGGAACGATGGGCGCCGTTGTGGGTCACGGACTTTCCTTTGCTGGAATATGACGAAGATGAGCGTCGATACGTGGCACTCCATCATCCGTTCACCGGACCGTTTGTCGAAGACCTTCCCAAATTAGAGACCAAGCCTCTCGACGTTCGTGCCCAGGCCTATGACATGGTGCTGAACGGATTCGAAATAGGCGGGGGAAGTATTCGTAATCATCAAAGCGACGTGCAGCAAAAAATGTTTGATCTCTTGGGTATCACAAAAGATGCCGCCCAAGAAAAGTTTGGCTTCCTGCTAGACGCGCTGGATTACGGCGCTCCACCCCATGGTGGTATAGCGTTTGGCCTGGATCGATTGCTCATGCTTCTTGGCAAAACCGAATCCATTCGAGATGTTATACCATTTCCCAAGACCCAAAAAGCCCAGTGCATGATGACTGAAGCGCCATCATCCGTGAGTAAGGCACAACTCCAAGAACTTCGTATTAAGCTCGATTTGGATATTTAAAAATCTTGCGGATTGTCAGGCGTGTGCAGCTTTGGCTTTTTAACATTCACCACGATGCTATGAAGGCCGGTGGCGCCGTTGGGTTGGGGACGGGTGATTTCTGAGGTTTGGACCTTGCCGGTGGTGTCGATGGCACGGACGCAGACCAACGCTTTTTTGGGTGGCACATCCTTCCAGTGATAATTCCAGATCACCCAAGACCATGGAGATTGAGGCGGCTCAATCTCCGCTTCGACCCAAGTTCTTTCTTGATCGAAGCTCAGTTGAACGTTCGAAATAGAATGTGGCCCTCCGAACGCAATCCCCCGAAAGTGAACGTTGGGGCCGGGCACGTCCTGATAATGTCCAGGGCTATCAAAGCGTGAGAAAATATGGATCGTTCCCTCGTCGGTCCACCCCTTGCGTTGCCAGTATCCTTGATGATCTCCGTTATAGACTTCAATCTCGGTAATCCATTTCACGTTTTTGATTCCATACAATCCTGGTACTAGGAGTCGCACCGGAAAACCGTGAGCCTTCGGAAGCTTCTCGCCGTTCATAAGATAGGCGAGCATGACTTCATCCTGCATCGCACGCTCAAACGGGATACTATCGTGATACGCATCCGCTCCTCGAAAAATCACATCGCGCGCCGTTTCAGTATCCGCACCCGCTTCAATTAATAATTCTTTTAAGGATATACCTCTCCAAATGGCGTTGCTGATACTCAAGCCGCCGGGAAGTGTATCAATGCATATCAAAGTCGAAACTTGTGTGAACGATCGCCGATTTAACAGGTCGCGCCACTGTAAAATCATCCGATTCGAAACAGCTCCCTTGACCACCATCTGCCATTGTTCTTGATCCAAATCCCGTGACAAGTTGTACGGAGAATCCATGTAATTGACGGTGTAAAACTGATCATTCGGCGTGAAGTACAACGTGTCACGAGCCGGCATAGCAAACATGCTGCCAAGGTCACACCCGCTAGTAATACTGGTCAATCCAGCGAGGGCGCTAAATCCACCGAGTTGAAAAAGCTTACGACGGGTTAAGTCCATACCAACCTAATTTAGGGTGAGAAGCAAATTGCTAAATAAGAGATCCCTTAACTTTAAATTATGAATGAGATCCCGCAGTGCTGCAAGGTCCCATATGCTAGAGAGATACTCAAAAGGGTAAGAAATGGAGGAAGCTAGTAGGTGAGGTGACCTCAATTGCTGTCCAATAATAGTGGCCACTTACTCCTTTCCACAGGATCCGCAAAGATCCACTCATGAAAATACTGAAGAATGGTGGACCTTAGGACCCGCGAGAAAATAACTTGACCAATCTCGCATCCAATCTTCGGGCC
>CAYMQW010000016.1:0-13465 GCA_964392595.1 uncultured Nitrospiraceae bacterium | reverse complement strand
TCAAAAGGGCTGCGGCCTTGCTGGACGGACTTTTTTGAACATTCCCTCCCACTGATGTTGGTTGTCTGTCCTGGTGCATTTGTTGGCTCTTGGCATGAAATATTCAACAGACCCTCTATCTGACGGTCGAAGTCCACGCTTTGTGCCCAAACGGGGTGCGAAAAGATTAAGGGGGAAACGCAGCCAATGAGTATGCCGGAGAGAAAAGGATGCAGCTTTGGCATAGAGCCTCCAAATCCAATACAAGGACTGTCTCGTGAGCGTGAAAAGTATCCAAGATACGCAAGGATCTCTTGTACGATAACAGTTGGATCGGGTGAATTTGAAATGAAGGCCGGAAAGGGCTCAGTCGAGGTGGGAAAATTTTCCCTAAAGCGCGAGGGCCAATTTTCGGCCCTGCGCAAGCAGTCATTGTATTTGGGGGTGCCTCAAGTGTTTATGCTTTCTTGTGGGTTGGGTGTTCGACCAAGAAGTCACCAATGGCCAAATAATCCAGATTCCCTTGGAGGAAGGCGCGAATGCCGTCATGTGGGGTGTTTACAATAGGCTCCTCGTGCATATTGAAGCTGGTATTGATAACTGAAGGTACGCCGCTGAGCGTATAATACTCTTTGAGGATGTGATAGTAGCTTGCATTGCCTTCTTCCCGCACCAGCTGTGGTCGGGCGGTCCCGTCGACGTGGACGGCAGCGGGGCATGTTTGTTTCATAAAGTCCGTGCAATTAAATGTCACCGTCATGAACTGTGATGTGTACTCGGCACCTTCCATGTTGTAGTAACACTTGTTGCGTTCTTCATAGAGCGTGACTGGTGCAAAGGGCATAAATTCCGTTCGTCCGAGACGTTGATTCAACCATTGGTTTACTTCTGGCTCTGAGGCGCGATACAAAATGGACCGGTTGCCCAATGCGCGTGGGCCATATTCCATCCGCCCATTAAAACGTGCCACGACTTTCCCTTCGTGAATAAGTTTAGCAATTGCCGGCTCAATGGGTTGGAGATGTTGATACTCCAAGCCTGCGGCTTGTAATTCCTTCGTGATGTCCTCGTCGGAATAGTCGGGGCCAAAGTACACATTTTGAAAGCGGTCGCGCTTCTTGAGGTTTTGGCGACAGGCAAGGAACGCGGCACCGGTTCCGCATCCGCCGTCTCCCATGTTGGGGTCCACGAAGATATGGTTGACTCCTGGGATCTCGAAAATCCGTTGGTTCAATTTGACATTCGCGATGACGCCTCCGGCTAGGACGACGGTGTCGATTCCCGTTTGTTCCACATAGTGGTGAATGTATGCTGTCGAGACGACTTCAAGTACATGCTGATATGCGGCAGCTACGTCGATTTTTGGGAACAGATTGGCGAGGTAGCGGGAAAAGTAAATATTGTTGCTTTCGATGATTCGGAAATTGCCAGGCTCTTGGTGGAAGCGGCTTAAGACCAAATCCACGAGAATCTTAGGGTCGCCATATGCCGCGAGGCCGACAATTTTTCCTTCGTGACGTGAGGGTTTAAATCCCAGTGAAGAGGTGACGCTCTCGTAAAAGGTGCCCAAGGAATGGGGATACTCAAGTCCATGAATGCGGCGGATTTTGGTGCCGTCTCCAATGCAGACCGAGCCGGCCAAGCCGGATCCATAGCCATCCAGCGTAATGATGAGTGCCTTTTGAAATCCACTGGCAAAAAAAGCACCGGCCGAATGCGAGAGGTGATGATCGTATCGGCGGAGTTTTGCTTTCAGCCCCAGCCCTTCGAGATTCTCTTCCAGATCTTCTTGCCATTCCTTGTGATAGGTCATGGCGTCTCGTTTCCAGGCGCGAGATGAGCGTTTGGCAATATTTCTCGACAGCACGCCTTCGGGCCCCATGAGTTTATACAGCATGCGATGGACTAAGGATTTTTCCAACTTTTCATTGGGATCGGGGAGTCCGGGAACCACAGGGCGATTTTTGGGCACGTTCGCCAATGCCGCATCGATTTGCCGTTGAATTCCGTCAACCGGAGCTTCATCCAGAAAGGCAGTTTCGTCTTTAAGATTTCTGGTGAACAGTTGCGTTTCTTTTTTCCAATCGAAAAAGGGGTAGGCGACCACATCAATGTCATCTACGGATATCCCGGTATAGCGGAGGCCGGCTTGTAAGGCTTCTGACGGAAAACCGTTTTGTAGTTTGTTGCGTGTGAACCGTTCTTCACCCGCTGCAAACAGGACTTTCCCGTCCTTCATCAAGGTGACTGTTGAGTCTTTATCCAAGGGTGAAATGCCTAAGATAATCATTGCCCCTCCACATGCATCATGTCATTAGGTGTTACGTAGTTCTTGTTTCAATAGCAGTGGAGTGCTTGCGACTCCCTGCATCTCTCCAAAAAAGAAATCAAAAAAACGTCGAAGGCACCCAAGAAAACCCTCAAGATCAGTTTTTGATCGGACATATGGCGTATGGCCGGGTTCCATCGATGGGCTATGAAAAGCCATGGAGAACACTCGCAACCCTGCATTGTAAAGGGTTCGGGTCAGGTGTTGATGTTCGGTGGAGGAGTAGCCTTCTGGGGAAAGCCAGCTTTTATTGAGTATGTTGAATTTCGCCAAGATTCCTGGAATTCGCAATGAGGCGAAGAGGGAATTAGACGCCACCGGATCAAGTGCCGGTCCTACATGTCTGAGCAGTCCTGTATAGCCAACGGTTAGGGGTAGTTCCAGCAGTTGCTTGTCTTTGCCAAACCAAAACGGCCAGGAAGAGTTGTCAGAGTAATCTGGGCCATCTTCAGTGGCGTAGTTCATGTGGGGACACAGGCTGAGATCGATTTCATAGCCGAGCTCTTCCAAGATCGTCGTGGTATTGGGGCCGATGCCATAGCGTCCGGCTTTATAGATAGTCGGGCGACGACCAAAATGCTCTTTGATGCACTCGGTGAGCACTAGGAGTTTAACTTTCTCTAAGGTCATGGAAAGATTCCCGGCAAAAGAATTCTTCCGATTAACGACTTCCTCAAACGGAGGATTGACCCAAGGGTGCAAATGAGCCCCGATGATGCAACGCCCGTCTCCATGAATCTCCGCTAATGGTGTATATCCATCCGATTGTGACGCCACTGGGAAGTCAATGACATATACCGGGGTAATCCCGTATTCATCGAAAATACTCTGAGCTCGTCCAATCCATTTCATGGCTTGAACGGAGGTATTCTCGCGAGCAAAATCCCGAGACCAATCAAATTCTTCCTCGGTGTCAATAATCACCGTCAGCCGTGGTTTCTCGTGAGGAGCTATATTGCAGTAATCGGATGGTACGACGTTAAACATAAGCAATGAGACTCATTGGGCAACAATGATTAGGACCGGACTTTCCCTTATCAGGGTTATGTGGCAGATCCGGTCCCCCACTGACATGGCTGTGGGTACTATATCGGTTGAAGGCCTTCGAGGGTTTATATCGTTTTCCGTTTTGGCGTGATGTTCTGATGACGGGGATAGCGGTCCGATGAGCAAAGGTCCTGCCGTGTCATCCCGTGGCAACCGTCAACTCCAGCTCCTCGTTGAGAGTCGTTACCGGCAGAAAGACTGTCAGGGGCTCCCGGATAGGTTGAAATAGGGAAAAATTATGGAGGCGGGTCAACATGGTGATCGTGACCGGTTGGCCTTTTGGTAAAATCATGGCCCCTGATTTGGCGCGAATATCCTCGGCCAAGACCATAGGCGGGCTCAGGTCAGCCATGTCGACTTCTTTGGTTTTCAGAATGGTCTTTTTGGAAATCACCCGAAGGTTATTGAGCACAGCTGGGTCATACTTCTTGACATTGATGCGAAGGGTATCCATGGCTTGTTGTTTCGAGTGTCCAGTTGATTCGAGGGCGTCCATATCAATGGCAACTTTGAGAATGCGCGATTCCAGGGGAATGGCGGCCGGATTGCCGTAGTGGGCTGGAACATCGAGAACATGTTCTTGATGTTCGATAATGTCGGCGACTCTCTCCATTCGAGGAATTTTCCGAATCATGTCCGCTCCAATCGAGGGGTATTGACTGTAGAGTTGCGCTTCTTTATGGCCCAATTCCTTTCCCTTTGCCAGGTTATGTAAAATCTCTGGTGGAAACGTAATGCAGCCAATCTGAGAGAGTAGGGCGGCGACTTCCAATTGCCAGATTTCCGGGAGCTCCATCTGTTTCGCAATGGCGGTAACATAACGGGAAATACGAATGGAACGACTAAACACGTCGGGATTCATGATGGACAGGGCCTGGGTCATGGCTTCCAACGATCCAATCAAGGTATGCTCTAACACCTCTTTTTCCCTATGAATTCGGAAGAGGCGTTCACGATCGGCGGCTTCAATACGTTGTTGCTGTTCCTGAATCGCTTGCCGTAATTGATGTTTGTCCAGGACATTGGTGATGGCGTGGTGAAGAATTGCTGGAGCAAGCGTTGCCTTCGACAGATAATCGGCAATGCCGGATTTCATGGCTTCGACTGCCGTTTGTTCATCGCCATTTCCCGTGAGGAGAATGACAGGGCTGTTATAGCCACTCTCTTGAATTTCTCGAAACGCTTCGATGCCGGTTTTGGCGCCTAACCGATAATCGAGGAATAGGAGGTCCCCTGGGTCCTGCTGGAGCGCCCTCATCCCAGAATGTAAATTATTATAGCCGTGAAAGGTCACGTTGAAGTTGGGGATATCTCCGAGGGATTCTTCTAATAAACGCAGATCGTCGTCGTCATCATCAATCGCGTGAATGGTGAGTGTAGTGTTCATCGATTTCACCGTCTCTTTAACTCCTTTGGGATGGTTCATTCGGAATGTGCCTCCGGCGATTGGCTTCTTCCTCAAGTTCCCGGATTGCCTGCTGAACCTCCCAGGCTCGTTCTTCTTGTAGCGCGGCCAGGATGTCGAGTTGTTGCTTAGTGTGGACATGCTGATTCCAACGTTCCGTCAATGATGTGGCCAATTGCATCACTTCGATGGCTTCAAAAGGCTTTCGGAGAATCAGGAGTTGACCCGGGTGAGAGAGACGAGTCAGCAGGGGGTCCCAATCATGGTCGGAGTAGGCGGTGCAGATCACGATTTGGATGTCCGCGTTGACCTGCCAAATCTGTTCAATGGTCTTGGCGCCATCCCATCCAGGCGGCATGCGCATATCCACAAACGCCACTGCATAGGGGCATCCGTTATTCATGGCCTCTTTGACCATTTCAAAGCCTTGTTCCCCTTGGTCAGCACAGTCGATGTGAAAATTAATGCGAGGCGTTGGAGGTTCAGCACCTCCGAAGAGCTGAGCGCGCGCCGCATGAAAGTCGTTGCCGGGCGTTGGTGGCAAAAGAATCTTCCGGAAATCTTCATGAATGGCCGGATTATCATCGATGACTAACAGTCGTCGATTTTCTTTGCCGGAAGTCATGAGACATGAACCTCCACAGGTCTGAAGGGAAGATCCAGGGTAAACCGAGCCCCTTGCCCCTCGCCCTCGCTGAACGCGCGAAGTGTCCCTTGTAAGGACTGTGCAGCCAGGGCACTGCTATGCAATCCCAATCCATGACCTTCCGGCTTCGTGGAAAAGCCTTGGGAAAAAATCCGTGTGAGATGCTCCTGATTGATTCCGACTCCTGTATCGTGAACAGAGAGCTGAATTCGGTGATCTTCTGTGGACTGGTCAATTGTCAGACTCAGGCAATGGGAGTCACCGGGGTTTTCGATTATGGCATGTGTGGCATTTCGAATGAGGTTGACCAAAATCTGTAGGATTTGATGTTTGTCAGACATGATAAGAGGAGTATCGGCATAGTTGCGGACAATTTTAACGTGATGCTGTGTGAGTGGGCTGAGATTGATGCTGAGGGCTTGCTCCATCAATTCAGAGACGGCCACGGGTTCGGAGTGATTGGCCGATGTGGTGTGGGCTTGCTGGGCTCGAATGATGTGCTTGACGTGGTCGAGATTCTTGGTTAGAGCCAGTACTTCCTTGAACATTGCCTGATGGTGCGCTGTCAGGTGTTCACCGAATTTGACTAAATAGGGGGAAATGTGTTTTCCCTGTGAATCCTGTGTGAGAAATTCGGCCAAATTGTGTTGATGGTCTTGGACCATCTTCGCGATTTTTCCGATATCATCGGTGTGGGAGTCGTGCAAAAGTTTGACCAGTTGAGTGGCGGACACGTTGATACTGTTAAGGACGTTCCCCACATTGTGCAACACATTCGTCGCCACTTCAGCCATCCCCAGTTGACGTGAGGTTTCCAGGAGTTGCTCCGTGAGGATTTCACGTTCGATCTCTGCGTTTCGTCGTTCCAGGGCATACCGAATTGATCGTTCTAGGCTGGAGGGGGTGAGTTCTCTCTTGAGCAGATAATCAACGGCTCCGGTTTCCCCGGCCATGACGTCCACATGATGGTCATCTTGACCCGTCAGAAGAATACAAGGGGATGACGGTTTGATGGTTCGAACATATCTGACCAGGTCAAGGCCCGTGTGGCGGCCTAGACGATAGTCGAAGAGGAAAATGTCATAGCGATGTGGATGAATGCGTTGTGTGGCTTCGTCGTATTCAGACACCCAATCAATCTGGAATGTCGAGTCTTCAATATCCGACAGCAGATCCTTGATTATCAGATAATCGTCTTCATCATCTTCGACGAGCAGAATATGGACCTGAGAATGTCGCATAAGTTTGCGGTCGTTAATGCCCCACTGTACTCGGGTTGATCTTGAGACCTAATGGCGAGACGATGACTCCGCAGCTTCGACGTAAGCCGTGAGTGATCCTCCATCGATATTTGTCGACTTCTCCGTGAGTTGCCGTTTAATATTTGATCGGTGTTTTAAGCTGGTTCTTAAGGCCCAACGGGGTCTTGGCAGGTGTGGGCTATCCTAGGGATTGGCCTCTTTGTGCTGCTGTCTGTGAGGCCATACTGATGATCTGGGGTGTTATTGATTCGGGAGTTGAACCAGGTGCAACCAAAAATGGTTCAAGGACCGGAGGGTGTCTCGATAGCCATCAAACGTGCTGGGCTTCGTCATAAACGCGTTCGCCCCTTCCTTATATGCCCGGGTAATCTCGTCGATGTGCCTAGTGGTGGTAAAAACGATAATAGGAATGGTTCGGAGTTCAGCGTTGTTTTTGACCACCCGCAAGACTTCATGCCCATTTTTCTTGGGCATGTTGATGTCCAACAGGATAATGCCAGGTCGAGGTGCCGATCCCTGTGTGGTGTAGCGACCTCGATGTAAGACATAATCCAAGACTTCCTGCCCATCATGGACGATCCGCAGTTCGTGTCCTGACTTGATTTCTTCCCACGCTTCTCGGGCGAGCAGGCAATCGTCGGCGTCGTCATCCGCCATCAAGATGGGCATGCCGATCTGATGGCCTCGAATCAGCGACAATTGCGGTCTCTTGGTGAGATCGGGAGGAGACCCAACTAAGGAGGGGCTTGTCGGCATACATTCATCATTTTGGTACATGGTCGTCTTATGAGACATCACGAGATCCCTCTTATTAATTAAATGATAAATCCCATGCCCGATTCTCAATTCCAAATGGGAGTTCGACCATGCCGGACCAGTATTGGCTCAGCGCCCCGACGACCGCATGAAATTCTGGTGCCGAACGAGGCTTGGTCAGGCAGGCACTGGCTCCCAAGGCATAAGTGCGACGAGTATCGTCTTCATCAATGGACGAGGTCATCACGACCACGGGGATGTGGCGAAAGACGTCATGGGCCAGGATTTCCTTGAGCGCTTGATGCCCATTTTTTCTCGGCATATTCAGGTCCAGTAGAATCATGCCTGGCAGTGGATAGTCGTCGGTGTCAGAGAACTTCCCACGGTGATACAAATAATCCAATAGCTCTGCGCCGTCTCGAACAAATCGGAGGGTTGGGGGAGCTCCGCATTCTTCCCAGGCATCCTGGGTGAGTAAGCAATCATCGGGATCATCATCGGCCATCAAGACGGTCCCAGAGTGACTCATCATGGAAGAAGCCATACGCTATTCTCCTTTTAACGGTTCGCGAGACAGGTGGCAGACGACTGTTTCTTCAGGTCGAGCCAGGCTTCTCGTACATCGCGCATCACATTGAGATAGTCGTGGAAGGTTGAGGGCTTGATCACGAACCCAAAGGCTCCAAGGGCATAGGCTTCGGAGGCCTCTTTAGGGGCTTGTGATGTGCTGAGCACAATGACCGGGATATCTTTCAATGCCGGGTCTGATTTGATTTCCGTGAGGGCTTCCAGTCCGTTTTTTTTCGGCATCAACAGGTCGAGCAAGATTAATCCTGGACGAGGAGCAGTTTCGCGGATGGATAACTGCTTCCGGTGATATAAATAATTCATTAACTCCTGGCCATCTTGCACAAAACGAAGTTCATTGCCGAGCCCAGTTTCTTCCCAGGCCTCCATGATAATGAGGCAGTCATCGGTATCATCATCAGCAATGAGGACGGGTTCGATGAATCGTGGCGATTGCATGCTGGCATCTCCTTTACAGCACGGAACCATAATTCCCCTGGACTCATGATTCCAAAAAAAAACGCCCATCCTGGTGTGGAATGGGCGCAATGATGCCAGCGATGAATCATCGTGGCAGCCAGGCGTACCCTGGGAAAGGTGCTTCCCAATTCAGGTCCCTTGGCTTTGCGTCCCATCCTCTCGGATAGTTTGCCTTTGTCACCTTGTAGAAAGATGTATCGGTATTCTCGATAAAACCTTAATGGGAAGGTTGAAATAGCCTGCCCCTGAAGGGGGGCTGGTTTTTCGCTAGTCGCTCGTTCTTGGTCGCTGGTGAAGAAAAGACATCGCTCGTATCTCGTAAATTGTGAAGAAAAATGGGCAATGAGTGTAGAATACGCCTTGAGGCGATTCCTAAACCGTTATCCACGCAGGTTGTTAGCGGGGGTCCCTTCGGGAAGGGGGTTTTCGCAGACGGAGAAAAGATGAATGTTCGTTGACACCTGCGGGTATGACAGACGGCGGTGAGATACGAGATGCGAACGACCAGTAATCAGCAACGAGCGACGAGCAACGTTTTTTTTACGCCTCCACGGACAATTTCAACGTAAATGTGGCTCCTTGCCCTTCGCCATCGCTATGTACCGTCAACAGGCCGCCCAGGTTTTTGGCACTCAGTGCGGCCATATGCAACCCAAATCCATGGCCCTTTTTCTTGGTGGTAAACCCCTGCGCGAAAATCTGTGTCAGATGTTCCGGCTTAATTCCCAGCCCATTATCCTGCACCTGCAATTGCACCATCCCCTCTTTGCCCTTCACCCAACTAATCCTCAACGTCAGACGACCAGGTTCTCCCTCTTGCGCCAACGCGGCGTACTTGGCATTGCTAATGAAATTTACCAAAATTTGCAAGACCTGATGCCGATCCGTGATCAGCTGAGGTACTTCCTCGTACTCGCGAATCACGTCAATCTGATGCCGATCAAGAGAGGCCATATTGACCAGCAAGGCTTGCTCCATTAAATCCTCAGCCGCGACTGGTTCCTGGTGTCCGCCGGAAGAGCGAGCAATCGTTTGCTGTGCTTGGATGACTTGGTTGATGTGTTCAATATTCATGGCCAGCTCTTGCGCTTCCTTGGCCACCGCTCCATGCTCCTGAGACAGATGTTCACCCAGAAGGGTGAGATATTCGGGGATCTTCTGGCCTTTGAGGTCGTGGGTCAAATACGCTCCCACATCAGGACGATGCTCATGCAGCATGGCGGCGGTTCGTTGGAGTTTCTCCACCGACGATTCCTGCACGAGTTTCCGGATGAGCCCGGCTGAGACACTGACACTGTTAAGGATATTGCCCACATTGTGCAACACGCCGGTGGCGACTTCAGCCATGCCGGCTCGGCGTGAAGCATAGATTAATTCTTGGTTGAGCTGTTCTCGTTCCGCTTCAGCCTTTTCGCGCTTGGCCATTTCATGTTCAAGTGCGACTGCCCGCCTTTTGACTTCTTGAGAAGCCTGCCGCAACTCGGTAACCGCCAGGCTGAAGGCTCCGAGGCCCATCACGGCCAGGATCCCGACCAACAGGAAGGAGCCTTGTAACTCTTCCCGCGTTCGTGCGATGACCGCGCTCATGGGCTGAACATATTCAAGGACGCCTCTCAGGTCTCCTGTTTTCCAATCGTGCTTGGGGCTGTCCGGGTGTGTGTTATGGCAGCTCACGCAACTGGGTCGCATCAGATCCGCTTCAGCGTATCGCAAGACCCATTGCCCCTCCATATCTTCAAAGCGATAGAAGGGGGTGCTTGGGTTTTGGCTCAAGGATGACCAGGCATCCCGGGAAAAATCATCCTGAAGGCCTCCGGTGCCACGACGCCAAGGAAAGGGAAATGGGCTGTATAAGCGCGCCTTTCCACCAGAGGCTCCCAGCCCCATTTTTTCACCCAACATCATGCCGAGGGTGGCGGGAAGCGGAATGGCCCCTGGTTTCTTGGTGTAATCATGAACGACTTCAACACCCGTAGACCGAACACGAGCCACCACCTGAGAGGAATAGAGGGTGCGAAACTCTCGTAAGGTATTGACAGACTGCGCAGCGCTTTCTAGGGCGGCTTTCTGATTCAAGTCAGAGGAGAGCTTCTCCAGATCCCACAATACAAGAGCGATGCCAGTCAGAAATAGTATTGAGAGAACAAGGATCGTCCGCTCATGCAGAATATGACGCACCCAGGCCCATGGGGAAGAAGATGTTTGAATTGGTTCTTGATTCATATCCATCGTGAATGTCGTTCGTCGCTGGTTGCCAGTCGCTTGTATTTCGTATCTCGTATTTCGTGCCTGCGCGCTGCAGTGCGCAGGCACGAAATACGAGATACGAACGACGTATTTTCACGCTTCACATTTCACGCATTCCGCCGGCAGTTCCAGCGTAAACGTCGCGCCCTGCCCTTCACCATCACTGTGCACGGTCAACCCGCCGCCCAGGTTCTTGGCGCTGAGGGCGGCGCTATGCAGGCTGAAGCCATGGCCCTCTTTCTTGGTTGTAAATCCCTGGGCGAAAATCCGCGTGTGATGCTCGGGCTTTATCCCTGTGCCATTATCCTGCACGTGTATGTGCACCATGCCTTCCTTAACTTGCGTCCATCCAATCGTGAGAGTTAATTGGCCAGGGTCTTCCTCATGGGCCAGCATGGCGTCATTGGCGTTGCTGATCAGGGTGGCCAAGATTTGCAGCACTTGGTGCCAATCGGTCACGAGTGTAGGAATCTCCTTGTATTCCCGGATCACCTCAATTCTATGCCGGACGAGAGACGCGTTATTGATGTACAAGGCCTGCTCCATGACTTCATGGAGCGAAGTCGGTTCTTGGTGTCTCTCGGAGGATTTGGCGAGCGTTGGCTGCATTTGGATGACCTGTTTGATGTGTTCAATATTCGTGGAGAGCTCCTGGATTTCTTGGCCTATCCTCGCCTGTTCATGCGCGAGATGGGCACTCAGTTGGGTGAGATACTCTGGAATCTGCTGCCCCTTGGGATCGTGGGTCAAAAACTCACCTAAATTCTGACTATGTTGTTGGATCAATTCCGCCGTTCGCTGGACTTTTTTTACGGAGGCCTGGTGGACAATCCTTCGCACCACACCTACGGAGACACTCACGCTGGTGAGAATATTGCCGACATTGTGGAGGACCCCTGTGGCGACTTCAGCCATCCCTGCCTGGCGGGAAGACTCTCGTAATCGGATATTCAGCTCTTCGCGTTCCGCCTTTGCGCGTTCGCGCTCGTGAATCTCTTCCAGCGCCTGATCTCGAGAGGCCCGGTAATCCCGGACTTGCCGGCTGAGTTCGGTAACATCTTGCATCATCACCATGGCATGACAATGGTTCGTGTCCTCAGACCGGATCGCTTTTACGATAGTGTGGTGAATCTGCAACTCTCCATTGGCTAACCGTGCGGGGAAGAGATGCTTATGGAGTTCGGAGGAAAAAATCGTGGGAGGGCCACCTTCGAAAATCTGGCTGAGGCGGTCAGCATATACAGGACTCAGAAGGCGCGGAAAATAGTCCCCGAGACTCTTTCCCACTATATCCGCCTTGGAAATCTTCGACCAGGTTTCGAGACAGTCATTCCAAAACAGGACCATCAGATCCTGACGCAGCAGGCACACGCCTATTGGCACATGGTGGAGGGCCGCAAATTCTTTGTTGATGCGTTCGAACTCGTCCATCGCTAGATTGTCACTGGTGCCATATACGCGTTGACCGCCTGGACCAACGTTTCAAGAGACTCCAGGCCCAGCATTAAAATAATGTCCCCGCCCACTTGTAATTCCTCAATCACAAAATTCGCTTGTGCCCAGAGAAAATAAGGAGCAGTGTCAGACGACGTTGAGCCCACCATGTTCTCGATGGATATTTCAGAATAGCTGGGAACAACATATTGAATCTGTTGCCTCAGAATATTGGTCAACGATCCCATGACGCCATTCAAGACGATATTGCCAATCTCCGTCAGGACGGCAATTTTGAGCGAATCCAAGTCGGCTCTATCATAATTCTGTCCCATGATCGCCGGCACCAGTTTTCCGGCACTCTCGGTGGGGAAGGTGAGTGTGGCGGAGCCTGCAATCGACCCTTTGAACGGGAGTTGTACGGTGGACAATGTCTGATGCCCTTCCTCCCCCATTTCTCCTAATAATTCTTTGGCGGTCACGAGTTTCAGGTCAGGGACTCGCAATTTAATAGGGGTCTGCAACATTTGATTCAGCGAGCCCACCGCGCGGCCAATGCCAATATTGATCAATTCTTTCAGCGCATCAATCTGCAGGAGGGTCAGTTGCATGTTACACCTTCTAGTTGTGGACTCAGATATTTTTTGAGAGCCGCGCACAGGGCATCTTGTTGAATGGGTTTATTGAGAAAATCCTTTGCTCCTAGTTCCAGACATCGGCTGCGTACGCATTTTTGAACATCCGCCGAGATCATGATCACCGTGACTTGGATGTTCTCCGCTTCCAATGCCTCTAACACTTGCACGCCATCCATCTCGGGCATGAGAATGTCCAGGAGCATGCAGTCGGGCACTTGCGCCTTTATGCTTTCGATCGCCTCCCGTCCATTGTTCGCTGTCACTACCTCATGCCCTTCAGCTTTCACAATCGCGCTCAACGTCAAACGCTGTACCATCGAATCGTCTGTAATCAAAATGCGGCTCATCTTCTTCCTCCTCGTCGCTTGTTATTCGATTGCGGATTTTGGACTCAACCCCGTTTCCGCAATCTGAAATCCTCAATCCGAAATCCGCAATCGATTCACCCTCCCACCGCTGCCAATTCTTCCTGCACTTGTCTCACCGGGAACGTGATGGTGAACGTTGAACCTTGGTCCGGGACGCTTTTGGCGGTAATCGTTCCTCCATGGCGTTCCACGATTTTTCGGCAGATGGCGAGGCCCACGCCCGTGCCTTCATACTCACTCCGTCCATGGAGTCGCTGAAACATGGCAAAAATGCGTTCTTCGTATTCGTCTTCAAAGCCAATCCCAT
>CAYMQW010000015.1:0-13495 GCA_964392595.1 uncultured Nitrospiraceae bacterium | reverse complement strand
ACGGTGAGCTATCAAAGTTAGCGCGGAGGACCACGCGGCGTGAGCCAGTGGGTACCTACATATTTTAAATTAACAATGCCCCCAATTTATCGGGCTCATCACGCTTTATAGCGTACGATTTCTTGCTATTGGAAGAGTTTTGGCCCAATGGATCAGGCAATTACAGGAGAGGCTACAACGACTGAAGCACGGCCTGCGGTGCACGATGGTGCTTCACACGCTGAATAGTTTTCTGAGGGGAAAGTTTGGCTTTGCTTAACACCGTTCCGACTCCCGCCGGGAAAAACACGCCAAGTCTTGAGGCAGAACAATGACGAACAACCCCGGCCACCCACACGACATCTTGCGGAAGACGAAGTTTCACTGAAACCCGTTCGTCAACACGAAGATGTGAAGATTGACGGCGATCCAGTTCGAGTAGGGCGCCATGCCGGCTAAGGTTGAGGAGTGTAGCGTGTAAGGACTGATTCTGGCTGGCTCGAATTTCTGCGGGAAGATGCATTCCCGAAAGAGTAGAAACTCGCGGGGCTTTTCGTCGTTCATTTTTCATCATCACTCAGATCTCACCTCCTCGGCTGATACATTCTGTGAGTCAGCGACCGCTTCTTCTTGACTTGGAAACACGGGCAACCATTCGCCAATCTCGGTTAAGTTGAGTATGTCCCGGACAAACCCATCTCGGACAACCAGACTCATCTTTCCACGAACCCGGCCAAACTTTCGTTGCGTGACCACTAGCCATCCCAAGGCCGCACTATCAATAAATGTCACATCCGTGAAATCCAAAATAATGTGGCGATACCCGGCGTTAATGGCCAAATCCATCCGCCACTTGTATTCCTGGCATGCAGTCTGGTCAAACCGCCCAACCATTTTCTCAATAATCACTTCGCTATTCACCTGTTGCTCAGACATCACCATGACCATCAAACCTCTGGAGAACAAGATTCCTGTGTCCACCACTGTTTCGGCGGTTTCCTATAGGCACTTGACACCTAGGGAATCAGAGCATATCCCGCCCCCCAGAGATTCCCCTCCATGATGCGGACGAATGATTATTTATGGTACATTGACGCCAGTGCAACATCCCCGCAAAGGGTATCCATGTTTGCTATTATCCAATGGGAGTACATCACATATGAGGATGGGGATATCTTGTATTTTGCTTATTTTCACCTTGTTTTCCACGGTTGCCCCCATTGAAAGTTTGGCCCGCCGAAATTCACTTACACCCGACCAGAAAGAACACCTGCGAACCGCACAAGATATTCGAGTCCAGGCACTTGCCCTGACGGAGAAGGGTGCGGCTGACTCCAGTGCGATTCAACACGTCATATCGGATCGCCTGCACACCATTGGCCTGACAGTGGTCGATACATCCACGAAACACCATGATGTCGTGCTCAAGGTGAAATGTGAGGAACGACGGTCGTCTGTCGCCATGATAACCATTGGCGGTGATGCCGATCAACGGGCGCCCCTTCCCGACTGTGGAATGGTCCTGCCTGTCAATTGACGTACAGTATTGATGGTCAAATCGGCCCCTGGCGGCAAGAGGTTCGCGCACCATTTGAAGATACCTTGCAAGCAGTCAAAACTCAGAGGCACAAGGACTCAGGATTGCATGCTTTGGATCAACTCTGTGAAGTCCTGCGAAAACACAATTTTCCCCTTGAACTTCTGGCCGAGTGGAAACAAGAAAAAAGTGGCAAGCCCCACGATGCTCCAGGCCCTACACACCATCATGTCCAACCAGGACCTTGCACCCCATGCCACTCGAGCTATGGGTTGTATGGGTAAGGCCGCCACCCCCTTTCTTTGGGATCTCCTGAAGAAACCTGAGCCCACCGAAATCAAAGCCTCGGCGGCACAGGCGTTAGGAGAGATCGGAGCCCATAGCGGCGACATGACCATCCTCCCGCCCCTGTTGGCCATGATGGATTTGCTCACAATCGATCTTCAGGTTCAAACGGAAATCGTAAAAGCCGTTGGAAAAATTCCAGACCACGAATCGGTCGACCCACTTCAAAAACTTGGAGTGAAAGCTTGGACTTCTCGATCTAACGACCCACGCATGCAAGAACTCCGAGAAGCCATTGATTGGAGTTTATGGAAGATCAATCCCAGTGCACATACCGAGTGATTCCCGTTGAAAAGGAATGTCAGGGAAACCAAGAGGAAAAATGTTTAGGTGTCCAGGCTGCGTCCAGGAAAGGGACCAGGCTGGAGAACGAGAGGCATTCATCGTTTGAAAATCCTGGATAAACATTCGCACGAGGAAGCGAACGTGTTTCTGAAAGTTTTGAATATCTCCCGTTGAGAGGGATCCCTCACTCCATGTCACCACAGAGGGGTGGCTGGAATTGCGCATGAGAGTGGCTTCTTGATGAAACTCCACGATAATCGTGTAGGCAAAATAGTCGGCGGCAATTTGCGTCACGGCTCCTTGGATTTCCAAAAATGGCCTCTCAGGTGTATCTTCGTTGGTGGGTGCATCAAGAAGCATTCCCGATTGGCGAAATTGGCTTCGAATTTCTTTCCTCAGCGCTGAGAGAGGCAATTCATGTTTGACCGTCGTTGGCGTCGAGACAAACATCATCGGCTTCAGCACAATTCCCGGCAACCCTTGAAGCGACTCCTTTTCACTCACAGTTGCCGCCCATGACGGTGAGAGGGGCACAGCCATGAACATTGAAATGAAAAATATTATCGTGATTTGACAATACCGCATGTCATCCAAATTTTTATATTGAACCCTTCATTAGAGGAGCCATAAACAATCAGGTTCACATCCGAATCTCTTCCTTGAGAACATTTCAACCGATGTTCAAAACTAACGAATAACGTTTCATGATGGCAATTCCTAAAAGGAGGGATACGTATTTTAGGTTGCTCTTTTTTCTAGTAGAATTGGAAGATGTGTAGGTCTCGCGCCAAAATAACTTTACCTTGAAATCAAATTCACAAGTCCGCTATTTCATTCCTGATGCCTTGAAAGCCCGACAACTCAGTTACATTCCTCAATCGTGTCCTATGACCAAAACCCAATGACACACCTCTCTCCGACCACCAAAAGGCTGCTGTTTTTCTTACTTCTTCTTCACATACTCTTTGCAATTCGTGGCGGCTCCCAAATTCTCGAAGGCAGCCTTTTGGGAACTGATTCCTACATGCATTTGAATAGAGTGTTGGATCTGGTTGAAACGGGTGACTGGTATAATTCTCTTTTCCCAAGAAGCAACGCTCCTTATGGGGAAGAGTTACATTGGACAAGACTCTTCGACGTTATCCTTCTAGTCGGTGCCGGAGTATTCTTGCCTTTCTTGCCATTTCCTGACGCGCTTCATCTATGGGGAGTCCTTGTCAGTCCCATCCTGCACGGAATAGCGCTCATCGGTTTGCTTTGGGGAATCGCGCCCTATGTATCAAAAAATCATCTTGTGTTGTCCGGAGGATTATTTGTCTTACAACCAGCCATTTTTGGGTATTGTTTGGCAGGTCGGGCTGATCACCACAGTCTGATACTCGCTTTATTTATGTGGCTTCAGGCATGCACGCTTCGCCTACTGATCCCCCCTACTCACAACAAGTTATGTATATCTGCTGGAATGTTAGGGGCGTTACTGATCTGGACAAGTATCGAAGGCTTTATTGGCCTCGCCATATCCCTCACGGCTTTAACGGCTTACTGGGGAATGTACGGAAGGGAATTCAGTAAAAAGGGGCTATTGTTTGCAACAGGCCTCGTCATAATGACAACCCTAGCATTGGCCATCGAGAGACCTTGGAGCGGCTGGGACGTCCAGGAATATGACCGGTTTTCAATTGTCCATTTGACAGCAATTGTTCTGATTTGGATTTTCTGGGCTGCGATTTATGCGCTACAGGACCTTCTCCGCTTCTCCGTGAATCGAACCATTCGATTTTCTATAATTTTTTCAGGCATTCTCATTGCCGGCTTCATTCAATGGATGCTGTTCCCAGATTTTTTTCGAGGTCCTCTTGCAACCCTTGACCCAAGGGTCATGTCACTTCATTGGAACCATATTGTAGAAACTCAACCGTTGATCTCGATGAATCCTTTTTGGGTTGGTCCACTTTTTTTCTATTTAGGTATTGCCCTCCTGAGCATACCCCACTTAGTAGCCGTGTTATGTAAAAACCTTTCACGAGATCAGCGAATGTTCTGGAGTCATACAGGACTTGTCTTGCTCTTTCTGACTCCCATGGCCATTATCCAAGTACGTTCGGCTATCTTCGCTGCCGCTTGGCTAGTCATTCCCTATAGCGATTTCCTTCTTCAACTCGGAGCAAAGATCAACAACGTTATTTCAACGGTATTGTATCAACGTCTCATGCAAATGCTTTTGGTCATGATTGGGAGTATTGGCTTTATCGTCATTGGAGCGGTAGTTATGGATGTTGAAGAAAATTTTCCTGAATCTGCCAAGGATGCCTGTCCAATTCTTCCCATATCGGATTTTCTGAATGGCTCTAATTTGCTACAGGGAGAACCACAAACCATTCTCACGTTTGTAAATTTTGGGCCCGAACTTCTGTACCGCACACCGCACCGAGTCCTTTCAACCCCCTACCACCGCAATATCTCTTCGGTCATCGACACAAATGCAATTATGCAGGCTGAGACCCTAGATGAAGCTCAGTCCCTCCTCAAATCAAGAGAGGTTGACCTCATTTTGCTCTGTCCAAAATCTGGCGACCGTCGGTATTATTCCTCGACCACGGGAGAGGCAAAGTTTTATGACAATCTTATGGCAGGTCAACTACCAAAATGGATAAGCCCAATTTCGCTCCCACAAGAAGTATCGGAACCTTTTAGATTGTTCGCCATCCTTGACCCTACTCAGCCAACTAACTCCTTGTAATCTCTCATGAAACATCTGGCCACTACGGTTTCAATAATTATTCCGGTCTACAATGAGCGATTGACTATTTTGGAAATTATTAAAAAAGTACAAGCGATCCCTCTCGCCAAAGAAATAATTATCGTCGATGATGGTTCAACTGATGGAACAAGAGAGTTACTCCAACTCGTTGCAAATGAGGAAGGTATCAGGGTCCTCTATCACCAAAATAACATGGGGAAAGGGATGGCCATCAGAACCGCCATCCCTTACGTGGCCTCCGATGTGTTGATTATTCAAGACGCCGATTTAGAATATGACCCCAATGACTATGACAAGCTTATCACCCCAATCCGAAACGGGCTTCACAACGTCGTCTATGGAACCCGTGAAGTCCTACCTGGAAATACCTATTCGCATGCAGCCTTCTATGTGGGTGGAAAGTTTCTGACATGGCTCACGAATACACTCTATGGGTCAACGCTGACTGACATGCCAACGTGTTATAAGGCGTTTAGAACGGAAACGTTCAAGTCCCTTGAACTTTCTTGCCAACGATTTGAATTCTGCCCAGAAGTCACGGCACAATTGCTCAAAAAGGGACAGCCCATTTTGGAAATACCGATAAATTATTATCCAAGGAAGATAAAAGACGGGAAGAAGATTCGATTCAAAGACGGACTTCAGGCGATTTACACATTGTGTCGTCTAAGATTTTTTGATTCATGACGCATGAGCAATTCGGGAAGACCCAATTTTGGCAGACTCTCTCTTGCCTCACAGAATTTCCCAAATTAGGTTATAAAATTGAAGTACACGGAGATTGTCCTATTTCCTTAAATTCCGCACCACGCTCAACCCGCTGACGTAAGACCCTCCGAGCGCGCTTCAAATTGTCATGGGCTTTCCTATAGAAATTGGCTTGGGCGTCCAGCGCACGCTCAAAACACACAATGGCCTCAGACACATACCCTGCATTGAGCAGGGTCACCCCAACATTATTATAGGCGGTTCCGTCACTTTCTCCCTGATGAAAGGCTTCAAGCGCTTTTGGGAATGCACCTTTTTTTGTGAGAAGTAGGCCTAAGTTGTTATAGACCAGACTCTTTTCTGCTCCCCGTTTAATGGCTTTTTGAAAAGACTTGATGGCTTGATCGTGTTGACCTAACTGGGAATATGACACGCCTAAGTTGTTGTACAATTCGGGATTTTTGGGTTTTAATGCCAACGCGTTTTTATGCTCTAAAATCGCTCGCCTGTAGTTTCCCTTCACGTCATAGATAATTCCTAAATAGGCATGGGCTTTCCATCGGGCTGGGTTCAAGGAAAGGACTTTCAGAAAATATGCTTCAGCATCTTCGACTTGGTGCAGCTGCAGATACACTTGACCGACACTTTCAAGCACCGGAATAAAGTCTGACTGCGTGTCAAGAACCCGCAAATAATATTTGAGGGCATCTTTGGGCATTCCTCTCTCAAAAAAAAGATCACCGATTTTTCGGTGGACCCTTACCGATTCGGGTTCCAGGAAGAGTGCTTTCTGAAAATAGGCCAACGAAAGAGGATAATTACCTTTCAGCCGACTGCTTTCACCAAGAGCAACAAGTTCCTCGAAGCTATACTCTTCCTCTTGTTGTACAAAGTCAGCCGTTCCATCTGAAAGATATTCATCGGGCAATGTGTCCTTCTTTTTTGCGTAATCTATATAGACTTTGTTCCCTGCCTCCATGGAAGATGTTTCTTCAACAGTCGAACATCCTGCCATAGTACTGACAAAGAAAAGGACGAGAAGGCTTTGCCCTACACACTTTCCTTCCCGATAAGAAACCTTGCAATCAAACAGGATCATCGTTGTACCATCACGAAGAATATCATCTTATTTATTTCCCCCCCATAGCCGGTAAAACTTTTTCGGTTAAGTTAATAACAGCAGGCCCTAGCAATACGATAAACAGCGAAGGAAAAATAAAGAAAATGAGTGGAAAAGCTAACTTAACGGGTAGTTTTGCCGCAAGTTCCTCTGCGCGAAATTGCCGTTTTTTCCGCATGGAATCGGAATGTACTCGTAAAGCCCGAGTAATACTTGATCCAAATTTATCTGCTTGGATTATTAATGTCGTAAGCTGGTGAATTTCATTCAAATTGATGCGTCGATTAAAATTCCGCATGGCTTCTTCTCGAGGAATCCCCAGACGAAGTTCCATCGACAAAAGCTCGAACTCCTCGTGGATAATAGGATAACTGTCACGAATTTCTTTACCCACTCGACCAATTGCCTGGTCTAATCCCAACCCGGCCTCTACGCACACGACCATAAGGTCAAGCACATCGGGAAACCCTTCCCGGATTTCTTGTTGTCGCCGTTGGGTCCGCATGCGAACCCAAACATCTGGAAGATACAACCCCAAGATCGCACCTAACACCAAAAGCAACAGTCGCAGTTGAACGGGATCAATGTTGGTCTTCCCTTCAACAGGGACGAAGTAACTACCAAATACAAACAAACCGCAAAACAGAAGGCGGGTCCCCCAAAAAAGAAGGGGCGCTTTCGGATTTCGATAACCGGCAATAACAAGACGCGTGCGAATATGAGACAGTTCACTTTCCTTTTGAGGCTTCGCAGCAAGGCCTATAGACTCAATAAACTGAAGAACTCTGTTCACCCTCCTTGTGGTGGAGGTGTTCTCCTCATCCTCAGACGAGGAACCGTGACTCGTACCTGAACGTAATCGATTTATCCAAATCCTTGCCTGTTGCTTGGAGTAAGAAATGTACATGGCAAATATGATGCACAATAAGCAAACGAGAGCCACGATACTGATGATCAAGATGCTTTGATTCATGCTTTCATACCTTAAACGCGATCATTTTCCTGGTAACCAACCCACCAACACTCATCATCGCCAACCCGACACCTATCAAAAACGTGCCCGTTTCCGTCGTAAATAACACACTAAAATAGGCCGGATTTAAAATACTCATCGCAATGGCAAGGACAAATGGCAGAGCGAATAATATTATGGCAGACATCTTACCTTCGGCGGATAAGGCCTTTACACGATCTTTCAATTCAAACCGTTTCCGGATTAAATCACTTAACGATTCAAGAATCTCTGTCAGGTTCCCTCCAGCCTCGCGTTGAATAATCACCGCGACTGCAAAGTATTGCAAATCGAGACTCTCAACCCGTTCCGGCAGTCGTTGCAGGGCTTCCTGAAACGGAATGCCCCACCGCTGGACCTCTTCAACCGTACGTTTAAACTCCGCCCCCAACGGATCCTTAAACTCTTCCCCAACTAACTGCATACCAAGGACCAAGGAATGCCCTGCTTGTATCGTCCGTGTCAGCATGTCAAGCGCTTCAGGAAATTGCTCCTGAAACATCCGTATTCGCTGACCTTTCTGGAATTTTAGAAAGAAAAATGGTAAAGCAAATCCAAATCCCGCTCCGCCCAAACTCATGAAAAGCGGGGGATGGAAACTTTCAGAGACGGCAAGATACAATCCAAAACCTAAGAGGCCTGAAACAAGGAGCCAGGTCCCTAATGACACGGAAGTTCCAGCCTGCTTCCGCATATGTTCCAATCGAACGAGAATGGGAATACGCCTGAGGATCGCATTAAACCAGGGAATATCACTGAGAATGTGGATTTGCCTAAGATCAAGATGCTCCTCAACCAATTGAGCTGTTTCCCACTGTTGAAATCGTTGTTGAAGCGCCTGCGCTTCTTGCCAACGTGGCGCAAGGACAGCATATGCCATCCCCAACATAACCAGAACGCCCAACATGCTAAGACTAATGATCAAAATCACGGGTTACCCTATTTCATCTTTAGGAATTAGCATTCATGAATCTTATTTGGATCAAATAACGCCGGAGGAAGGGAGATGCCCTGGGCTTTGGCTTTCTCGGCGAATTGTGGCCTAACCCCCATACATCGAAATTGACCTTTCACACGTCTTTTTACATCAATTCCTACTTGTTCAAACTTAAACAACTCCTGAAGAGTAATGACATCCCCTTCCATACCAGTAACCTCCTGAACACTCACGAGTTTCCTTGTCCCATCGGAAAGACGATTTTGCTGCAAAATCAGGCCTATGGCAGAACTGATATAGCTGCGCATCGCTTTGGTTGGAATTTCAAAGCCCGACATGGCAACCAGCGTTTCAATTCTCATCAAGGCCTCTCGTGGATTATTGGCATGGACCGTTGTCAGCGACCCATCATGGCCGGTGTTCATGGCTTGAAGCATATCCAACGTCTCCGCACCGCGAACCTCACCTATGACAATCCGATCTGGCCGCATTCTCAACGTATTTTTGACCAGTTCGCGTTGAGTAATTTCTCCACGTCCCTCAAGATTGGCAGGACGTGTTTCCAACCTCACGACATGTTCTTGACGAAGTTGAAGCTCTGCGGCATCTTCAATGGTAATAATGCGCTCATCGCTCGGAATAAAGCCAGAAAGCATATTTAACAAGGTGGTCTTTCCAGAACCAGTGCCTCCAGAAATCAAAATATTCATGCGAGATCGAACAGCCGCTTGCAACACCTCGCCAATTTCAGGAGTCAACGATTTATTGGTGATCAGATGGCTTAATTGGAGTTTGTCACGGCTAAATTTCCGAATGGAAAGAGCAGGACCATCAAGGGCCAAGGGAGGAATCACTGCATTGACGCGAGACCCATCAGGGAGCCTCGCATCCACTAAGGGAGAAGACTCGTCTATCCTCCGACCCACCTGACTCACAATCTTGTCAATGATTTTCCGCAAATGATCATTGTCACTAAACTTGACATTACTCAATTCGAGCTTGCCCCGTCGCTCCACATACACATGATCACACCCATTGACCAAAATATCCGACACCTGATCATCTTGGAGAAGAGGATCTAAGGGACCATATCCTAACGCTTCTGAATAGATGTCCTTAAACACCCGCTTCCGTTCCCAAGAGTTCATGGGAAGACGGTGTTCCGATAATTCTTCGTCGATGATTCGGTTAAGCTCCTGCTCTTGCTCACTTGCGGAAAGCTTGAAGAAGGTGGCCAAATTTATCCGATCAAGACAATTCCGGTGAATGCGTTCTTTTAAGGCAGAAATTTCATCAATCATGTTGTTGGTAACTCCATACGATAAAATGGTGCCATTTCACTATTCCACCAAAACGGGAATACTTCCGAAAGTCCCAAAGTCTTGAGGGCCTAGCCCTCCACTTCGTCCGGTACTGGCGACATTACATGCGAATTTGATCCCAAATGAGCCAGTAGCGGCCCCTCCAAGCGCTATAATTCTTACATTCACAAACCCAACTATGGGGACAGGTACTACAGGTGGGACACAATTGTTCGCTGCATAGACGGGGAGAAGGGTTTCTCTATAAGGTAAAGCCCCCGGAGTGGGACCACCAAGGTTTCCAAATAAATTAATGAGTGCCCCTGCCTGTCCATCCCCAATACCCCAGAAATTGTATTTTTCACCTACCGTAGTTTGTGGACTTGTTGTTGCGCCAGCGGTAATTCCACCTATATCACCAATAGGTCCATCAAACGTATTCCAGGCAGTGCAAGAGTTAACAGGTGGAGGCGGGTTTGGAGAAAGAGTAAAGCAATTGAATCCAAAAAGAATCGGGTTATTACAGGCTTGACTGCAAAAAGGCCCAAATAGCGTTTGATATGATTGATCGATTCCTAGCGGGAATTCTATTTCCCCTGGAGGCAGGTTGTTCGGAAGACCATTCGGGGGGACCCTCCTGAGAGGTCCCATGGCAGCAGTGGCCGTTGCCGTCACGTTGAGACTTGTAATGTTGAACATTTGTCCGAAGACCGTTTCTAGTGAAGAATTACTTGTGTCATCCCGTCTGGCGATGACCCGAACGGCATTAGGTTGAAGAGTCCCCAACACACCCGTAGTAAATACGTTGGTGTTGTAATCCCAATTGCCGACCCTAATATCATTATTGTCTATAGTAATTGGAACCCCACCCGCTATGTGCTGATTCGCTACGTTGTTGACCACGTTGCGAATCAGGTCGAAGTCAACTGATTGGAGGGAATACGTTTGCTGGTCATTAAAAACCTTTCTTGCCAAGTTCTGTGTGGTAATGCCGTCATCCACTGTTCCACCCGCGTATACGGCTCCAAGTGCTCTTGTTCCAGCCAATGTGGCTGTATCCGCAACATTCTGCAATTCATTTCTTGTGAGAAACCATTGCCCAAAATCGAACACCAACGCTGCTACCACAAACACTCCTAGCAGGGCGACTGCGCCGATCATCAAAATAACCCCATGTTGATTGTCAAATCTTGGGGCAGGACGTTGCACCGTAGAACCTTTCTCGATTTATTCCAAAACCATAATACTTTGAGCTGCGAGCGAGATTTGAGGCAAGAATCCGCTGAATTGGGAGAGGAATTTGAATTGAAATAGTGTTGTGATCTTCACAGTTAACGCCGTCCCTGGATTTCCAGCAGAATTAGCCACTTGCACATCCTTGCAAGCACCTCCAGGCGTAACACAATCTATAGTAGATCCTATGAGAGTCGTGGACCAATCTAAAACTTTTTGTTGAATCTGCGCTTGGGTGGGTCGAGGGTTCTTCATGACGATACCGAAGCGGGCTGCTTCTCTGACCGCATTGGTGACAACCTGCTTATCATGAAGATAAATTCCCAGTTCATAGGCCCCAAACAGCAATAACAAAAAAATAGGAAACATCAAGGCAAATTCAACCGAAACAATACCGAATTCCTTCGACCTTGAACCTTGAATAACGTTTGGCCTTGTTTTCCAGGTTGGTATTCTCATGGTGACCATCAGGTTTTTTGCTTTCTCAAAGAACTCTTGGCAGACAGTATATTCTTTCCCTCCACAGGCCTAACTTAGTGCAGGAAAAAAGGGAATGACTCTTGTTCATTCCTGGGATCGAATTCTCTTCCCTTGTTTTCTGATATAGCAGTCTTTAGGGAAATGACAAAAGTTCACTTACTCTATAAAAACTGCCAAAAACGATAAAAAATACTATGTCTGGATTCAAGGGAAAGTTCAATACGTGACTTGCCGATTCAGCTTGAACCGCCAACATTGGAGAGGAAGTGTCGGAATTTTTATCGCATAGGAATTCTAGGTAGAAATCAATCCTAACTCCCTAAAAACAAAGACATTTTTCTTAAGCAACCTCCTGTAAATCTCCATTTCCGCAAATTACCTGTCAGTAATTTTTACACTTTCAAAAAGCAGGACAACTCATTGATGTGTAATGCATTTATTTTGTTTTCGTTGTTATACTTCCTGTTAAGTGTAAGAAATTATTACACTTTTTTATTCATTACTGTTTGTTTTCTCCAGCCAATAGCACAAATTTTCTTTGTAAATCAACGTTTTTCTTTCGATAGGCATTTCTGGCATATTCCGTGCACTAGGTAGTAAACGAATGAGTGAAAAACCTTGTAAACGCGGAGGTCCTGTCATGAAGAGTCCTATCAGGGAGAAAAAGAAAACTATCCTAGCGGCTTTGGCATTCATAGCTATGGCTATGACATCACCCTCAACCATTCTGGCCATGGAATTTCAAAGTGGGGATATCTTTGCTGCGGTGGGAAATTTTTTGATTGGGGGGAAAGTCGAACGTTATGATAAGGATCTGAATTTTATACAAACCCTAGACACGGGAATTTCAGGGTTTGACATTAAACAGACCGGGATGGGATTTGATCAGGCTGGAAATTTATACGTGACCAACTTTGATGAATTAGGGATTTTTGATGTCCCACCTCTTGTTCTAAATAGTGTGACCCGCTTTGATACAAACGGAACTCTTCTCTTACCTAACCCATTTGTTTCTGCCGATCCGGCATCAGGAGTTGAATCGATTGTCTTTGATGCAGCAGGAAACTTTTATGTGGGCCAGGCAGGGAGTTTCACCCCAGGCAGCACGAAGGACATTATTAAATTCGATGCACTCGGAAACCGCCTCATGTCCTTTACTGTCGCAACGGAAAACAGTGGCGCAGAGACAATCGATTTGGCTGCGGATCAAACAACCCTCTTTTATACCTCAGAAGGTCGATTGATTAAACGCTATGATGTGGGGACTGACACGCAGCTTGCCGACTTCGCAACTTTACCGGGAGCCGGGCTTGAGGCTTTTTCCCTTCGTATTTTGGACGATGGGGGGGTGTTAGTGGCGGATACCGAAAACGTCAAACGTCTTGATAGTTTGGGAAATGTTATCCAAGTGTATGATGTGATCGGAGAAGATTCCTGGTTTTCCCTAAATCTTGATCCAGACGGGGCTTCCTTCTGGAGTGGAAATTCTACTTCGAACACATTTTGCAAATTCGACATAGCAGGTCTATTGCCCACAACTTGCCGAGGGATTGTCACTACAAATGGTTCACTCTTGGGCCTCACTGTTTTCAATGAAGTAACGGCAGCCGTGCCTCCTTCTTCATCAAATCCAGGCAATGGCGTAATCCCTGAACCGAGCACCCTTCTTTTATTTGGATCGGGATTTTTAGGCTTGGGGCTTTGGAGATGGAAAGATGTAAAAAAGGGGCAGTAATGACCCGCGAGAAAGTAACTTGATCAATATCGCGCCAAGATTTGGGTCGGATTTGGACGGAA
>CAYMQW010000014.1:8858-13734 GCA_964392595.1 uncultured Nitrospiraceae bacterium | reverse complement strand
ATGTGGTGGAACAAATTATTCGGCCCACTGGCCTGATGGATCCGGTGACCGAAGTGAAGCCAGCGAAGGGACAAGTGGATGATCTTTTAAATGAGGTGAAGACAACGATTGCTAAAGGCTTTCGTGTGTTGGTGACAACCTTGACTAAGCGCATGGCAGAGGACTTGACCGAATACTATCACGACCTGGGTTTGAAAGTTCGGTATCTCCACTCCGACATCAAGACGCTGGAGCGAGCGGATATTATTCGGGATCTTCGACGAGGAAAGTTTGATGTGCTTGTGGGCATTAATCTCTTGCGAGAAGGGTTGGATTTGCCTGAGGTCGCGCTGGTTGGGGTGTTGGATGCGGATAAGGAAGGGTTCCTTCGTGGTCACCGCGCGTTGATTCAAACCGCTGGTCGTGCGGCACGAAATAGCGAAGGGAGAGTCATTCTTTATGGTGATTCGATAACCAAATCCATGCAGGTGATGATTGACGAAACCGTGCGTCGGCGGGCCATTCAATCTGAATACAATCGGGTTCATGGTATCACGCCCGAGACAATCAAAAAACGAATCTACGATCTTGAGTATCAAATTGCCGAGGCGGATTATCTTGATTTGGGTATTGCGGCTGAAGAAGAAGCGGTCTATGGCGATGAATTGGAAATGGAAAAGACCATTGAGAAGTTGGAAAAGGAAATGAAAGCAGCAGCCAAAGCCCTAGAATTTGAACGAGCCGCAAAGCTGCGTGACAAAATCCGAGCGTTGCGGCAGAAAGAATTACAAATGGGAGGAAACTTTGCGTAGTGGGGCTTTGTGGCCAGAAAGGGTGAGGTGGAAAAGTCGTTTTGAATTCCACCTTAAATGTCTCGAAGAATATATGTTGATGAAAGGGCGGGTGACGTGAAGACAAATATTAGACCATTCTTAGATGCCTAATTTTTTTAGGCTGCTTGTGGGAGGATCTTCGGACTTCACTCGCAATTTTGCACCTGTTAAAAAGAACGTACTTCTTGGGTTGAGGCACTTTATTAGAGACAACCAACTAGGTTATAATATCAAGTGCCTTAGCAATTAATTCCTAAACAAATCAAGAGAAAATTAAAGTGTATTATTTCTCATACGGGTCAAATATGTCGAGAAAGAGGCTAAAGAACAGAGTGCTATTACCATATAAGGTATGTATTGCTTGTCTGCCTGAGCATAAACTTGTTTTCCGAAAAAAAGGAAAAGATGGCTCTGCCAAGTGTGATGCTGTGCCTTCGTTTAATTCAAAAGATAGTGTAATGGGAGTGGTCTATGAAATTCACGAGTTTGAAAAACACGAATTAGATAATATAGAAGGTCGAGGGGATGGCTATGAAGAAAAAGCTGTGAAAGTGCACACTTCTCAAGGACAAATAATGGAGACTTTTACTTACTACGCTACAAATATAGACACTAATTTGAAGCCCTATCTTTGGTACAAAGAACATGTATTAATTGGAGCACGAGAAAACGGTCTTCCAATTGAGTATATTCAGACCATTGAAACAGTTGAGGCTATTCCAGATTCGAACCCTGATCGTCATGAGCGTGAGATGCAAATTTATCATGAGCGAGAAGTTGCAAGTGTAAGGCAAGCTTGATTGTACAATAGCTAAGTATTCCACTTTTTGTCAGATATGTCACATAATGAAACGTAGATTATTGCTAGTATAGCTAATGGATAGTCTAGATTAGGCTTTCTAAATTTATGAAAGTAGTACTGAGTTTGATATTTTAACTCCATAAGTCCTTAAGGAATTCATCCTTTGTGTGAGTGATGCTTATCACTAAATTCTCGAACGGCCTTAAAATTTTCCCCATTTTGGATCGGAGTGCGTGGCTTTATGACGATGATGCCCCCACCAAATATTCCGCCGATTGGGCTTTCAGAAGAAGAAGCGCAAGAAAAATTTGAGGCCCTTCAAAGTAAGCTAGTTCCTCTCTGGAATACTCTCAAAGAGTTTAACCATACTGAGCAGACCATAGTCGTAGTGCCCTCCCTTACCTCGGACACCAAGAAAGAGGGAGCAGAAATTCAAGCCTATGAAGAGCGAATGCTTTTCATGTTGCTCTTGTTGAGGCAGCCTCGTGCTCGCCTAGTGTATGTCACCTCCCAGACCATTCTTCCCTGGACCCTCGAATATTATCTGTCACTAATGCCAGGAATTCCATATTTCCATGCTTGCTCAAGGTTTTTTAATGTTGCTGTTGAAGATCGCTCCATACGCCCTTTGACTACTAAACTATTGGAGAGGCCTTCGGTGTGCGCAAAAATACGTTCATTGATATTGAATCCTGAACGTGCACACCTCGTGCCATACAACGTGACAAAATCTGAACGTGACTTAGCATTGCGATTGGGTATTCCAATTTATGGGGCTGATCCAAAATACTCGCATCTTGGGTCTAAAACAGGTGGGCGAAAAGTTTTCGCTGAGGTTTCAGTTTCTTATCCCATAGGCTATGAAGATCTGAATTCCTTTGAAACGGTTCGTGATGCTCTTGCCCAAGTCCGAAAACAGAAACCCCAAGTGACAAATGCCATGGTGAAACTGAATGAAGCCGTAGGCGGGCAGGGCAATTTGATCGTGGATCTTAGCCTGCTCCCAGATCCAAGTAGCCCAGAGGGAGACAGACTTTTGGAGGAACGTATTCGATCAATGAAATTTGAGTCACTTGGGCTGACCTTCGATAAGTTTTTTGAAAAATTGACAACAGGTGGAGGGATCGTTGAAGAACGAATTGAAGGTAGTGAGGTATTGAGTCCCAGTGTTCAAATGCGTGTTACTCCACTTGGAGAAGTAGAGGTTCTATCTTCCCATGATCAGATTCTCGGTGGGCAAGACGACCAGAGTTTTCTAGGAAGTCGTTTTCCTGCGGATCCTCGCTATGGACAATTAATCTGTAAAGAGGGCAAGAAAGTTGGGCACAGACTTGCCGAGCTGGGAGTGATAGGCCGGTTCGCAGTTGATTTTGTTGTTGTGCGTAACGATAATGGTTCGTGGGAATCCTATGCTATTGAGATCAATTTGCGGAAGGGAGGAACGACCCACCCTTACCTCATTTTACAATTTCTTACAGATGGTCGGTTCGATGAAGACAAGGGGGTCTTTGTGGCTCCTAGTACAGTTGAAAAATATTATATTTCGAAAGATACTATAGCAGACTCTCTCTATCGGGTTTTTACGCCACAAGACTTGATTGCCCTTCTCATTCAACATGGCTTCTACTTCAACCAAGCACGACAGACGGGAGTCCTTATTCACATGCTTGCTACCATCGGCGAAAATGGTAAATTTGGTGCTGTGGCGGTTGAGGACTCACAAGAAAAAGCATTGGCCTTGTTTGAGCGATTTCAAAAAATGGTCCGAGAAGAAGCCAAAAAAGCAATGGTGCCTGACCTAATTGAAGAATAAAGTTGGGAAAAACCTCAAGGCTTAAAAGGATTTTTTTCGATAATTTAAAAGTTTGTAGAAACCGATAATAATAACAGTAGGGTTCCTATCCATATTTAATATAAGGTACAATATGACCCAGGACGATCAAAATCGGAGTTATCTAGATACCATCGAATCCAGGGTCTTAAGTCACAGGGGGCTTCGCCATCCTATCTTTCGGCACATTAGAATCCATAAGTTGGAAGAACACGAACAGAGAACGATTTTTTTGGAGTTTTATTTCTTCATCCGTCATTTACCCAATTACATTGCCGGGCTAGCGGCTAACACGTTCGATGAAAGGCTTTTTAGGGCGATTATTGCAAATCTCTTTGAGGAAGTTGGAGAAAATAAAAAGAAATCCCATTTAACCCTCTACAGGGAATTCCTAAGGCTCCTTCATATATCAAATGAGGAAATACACGATTACCAATGCCTGGAATCAACCACAGCTCTGGACCTGGGTGTGAAGCAACTTTATTTAAATGAGCCAGGGTGCACGGCTCTGGGAGCGATATACGCGATCGAGTCGATGTCTGGTGAGATGGTGGAGGGTTTGCATGAGGGGCTACGTAGTCAGGGCCATGGTCAAAAAACCTGTTATTTTTTTCTACTCCATATGGTTTCGGAACAAGGCCATGCCGATGAAATAAAAAACATAGCCGGTAAGTTTCTTTTGAATGATGATAATCGAATGGACTTTGAGAGGGGCGTTTTCCAGGTAATGGAGCTTCTAGAAAATTTCTGGGATGGAGTCTACGGTAGGTGTGCAAGTGCTTCAAATGAGGAAAAGCCTTGCAGTTAGTGGCCGTATCTTTCGCAATTTTCCTAAGAGTAACCACCCTTCCGGCAGAACTTCAATGATGTTCCAGAGGAATAATAATTGAGAAACTTTCCCAACCGAATCTCTCCAACCTCAATAAAAAGTCGAGGAAACATTAAAATTTTGGCTCATTTATATCAAAATTTAAGAATGGATTGTTTTTGAGATGCCCACCAAATCTTTTGGCGTAGTTACCATTGATATTATTAGATCTTCAGGTATTAAAGACCAAAATCCCTTGATACAGAAGGCATTGGAAAACCTCCATGGCTTGGTCAAATCCATTGCGAAATATTACAATGCGAAAGAGGTTGGGTGGGGTGGGGATGGCGGTGCATTTTATGTGAAGAGGGATGGAAAGGAAGGCCAATTTGACAAAATTGTTTTGCTTGGCATTTCCTTAGGAAGGGTAATATCTGTATTTAATATGGATAAAAAAAGCGGGAATGTACTTCAGAATCATGAAATTGGAGTTCGAATTTGTTGTCATGACTTTTCAGAAGTTCAAGTTGGGAGGGGATCTCCTGGTAATTTTTACTCAGAAAAGATTAATACTTTTTTTAAGCCAATTGTTGAAAAATTAATCGGGTGGAAAGGCCATATAG
>CAYMQW010000014.1:0-8848 GCA_964392595.1 uncultured Nitrospiraceae bacterium | reverse complement strand
ATAGTAGTAACCCAAGCTTTGATAATAAACTTAGAGAATCAGGCCTTAAGTGAATTATTTAGAAGGGAAGAACTAAATGAGAATATTGGTGGCATTGGAAAGGAAATTTGGGTTTATAATTATAACCCCCTTCCTTTGGAGGAATGTAGGAATTCGATTTCCTTTATCAATGCATATTGGAATAGCGAGAAAATAGTAAGATATAAGGATTCCCAAAAAGATGATTCTGATCTGTGGTTTATGTTGTTTCAAACAAAACTCGAAGATTGGGAAGATTGTGTATTTTGTATTAAACGTAAAGTCAAAAAGTACATAAGCGAAGAAAATTTCGAGGATGTTTCATTTTTGTCCATTTATGGAAATTTCGACTTATTGTTAATGTTTCGTGCTAAAGAAACTGTATTGGAAGAATTTGAATATGCCCTGCATGAAGAGATTAAAGGATTCATTCGTAATACGTCGAATTATTTTCGTGATGGATTTTTAGTTTTTAATATTGTTAATGAATATCCCATAGACCAGGCGGTGCAGGAAAATATCATCAAAAAGGGAGAACTCCCATTATTTTATGGGGAATATAGATACTCAATTGTGGCAGATTTTGCAGAAAAGAATAATAGCGTTAAGGCATTTATTTTGATTCAGCTGACGGAACTTTACCGTGCAGATGCTAAGATAGGGAAGCTAGATCCTGGAAGACGCATAGTAGAGGATATTCGAGAATCCCTGACGCAGGAAGGTAAGTTAGATCTGTTAAAATCATTTGGGTATTTAGAAAGTATTTCAGAAACGAAAAGTGGGAAGGAGGTCATTCTAAATTTTCTTCTTCCTTGCGGGAACCTTAAAGCTTTAAGTGCAATTTCACGAGGAGTAGATTCTCAGCTCCGCCACATGGTTCGGAAGGACACCTTTATTGCATATAAAAATATTCTTTAATGCCGGATTAGGGTATTTATATGGGTGAATCCGCAAAAAGGCGGTTTGCATGCGTCTTAGATAAAAGCCTAGAGATCGGAATGGCGTTCAACGCTGTGGGGCACCTGGCCGCGGGACTTGTCGCTATGGCTTCACGAAGTGACGAGATGGGGCTCATGGACTTTAAGGATTACGTGGATAATGAGGGTAGCATCTATCCGAGCATTTCTGATCATCCCTTTATCGTATTGAAAGGGAAGCAATCCCATATTCGCCAATTGAGGCAGAATCTTCAAGAACAGCATGCGCCGTTCGTCATGTTTTTGGATACGATGACCATTGGAACGTGGCAAGAACAGCACCAGAAAACCAAAGAGACTAAGACGGACAACCTGGTAGTTTATGGAATAACCGTTTTTGGAGATGAGGATAGAGTAAGGGAATTAACAAAAAAGTTTTCACTTTGGCGATAGGGGTATTGTCCTGGATTGGGATCCTGAAATTTGATGGGCGTTGATTGGATCGTTTGTTTCCCGTATTGAGAACTAGAATCCTTCCTTGGTTATAACAAGTAGCTTTATACATGTTCGATATTTCGGTCCCCTCCTTTATCTTTCGTCTAGTTATTTAGCGGGACGATTGAGCGAAAAATCATTCTAGATCGCTGTGTTTGATTTCAACTAAGCCTGTCCTTTTAGTACTTGTAGTTTCTCCTTCAAAATCCGATCACATTTTTCACAGAAACTTGGATCTTCCACAAAGTAGGGAGACATCACGCAATCTAGGTGTTCTTCGATACCGAAAACGTGTCCGAACTCATGGCGGAGGACACGTGGAAGATCCTTTTTGTCCATTCGAGAAGTGGAAACGACGACTAGAGATTCTCTAGTCTCCGCAATGGGATGGTAATCAAAGGGAGTCACTAGCCTGATGGGGGCGAGCAACACGACAGCTGCATTTGTCGGCCCAGCATGTTTTTGAATAAGCTCGAACAAAGGATCTGCAGAGCAAAAGCCGGCAGGGTAATACTGTAGCGCGGGAAGAGGGGGTTCTTGAATTTCGCACCGAGTAGAATTTAGAAAAAAATCACGTGCTAAGATATTTTCCGTTTCAGGAACCATTAAGGCGGCGGTTCCCCAATAGTAGATTTTAGCGACTGGTTCAGAAAACATACTGGTGTTTCCCGCCCCCTTCAAATGGGGATTGGATAATTAGGCTGAGTGGCAAATTACCTTTACCCAGCTGTGTGTATCTTCATAACGACCAAACTGTATGGCGGTTAGGCGGTCACTTAGCTTCTTTGTCCATGATGACGGTATGTCAATTGGTAAATTGTAAATGGCACCCTTTTCAGTATGAAACGCTCGAATCCCGGTAACAACAGCTGCTGTGCCTGATGCAAACGCTTCTGTAATACTCCCATCGTGAATACCGTCAAAGACCTCCTGAATAGGAATGTCTTCTTCGACCACAGGAAGATCCATGTCATGGGCTATGGTCATCAAGGAGTCTCGAATAAAACCTGGAAGAATCGTAAGGTCTTCTGGTGAGGGAGTGATAAGCTTGTTATTTTTTCTGAAGAAAATATTCATTCCCCCCATTTCTTCTACTTTTTTTCGTGTCATCCCATCGAGAAAAAGGATTTGATCGCATCCTCTTTCTTTTCCCCGTGCGATTGAGTCTAATGTGATTCCGTAGTTCAGTCCTACTTTGACATTTCCCGTACCCCCAGGAAATGCACGTACCACAGAATCGGATACTAAAACGTTTATTCCACCCTCTTTGAAATAGGCTCCAACTGGAAGTGCCAATATGTAGAAAAGAAACTCCTTCGAGGCCCTCACTCCAATACACGATTCCGTGGCAATCATTGTTGGTCGAAGATAGAGGCTCCCAGGAAATTTGGGAATCCAACTTCGCACATGCTTTACCAATGCCTCATGGGCTTGGACAAAGTGGTCCTTGGGAATTTGAGGCATCGCCATACGCTGGGCGGATTTATTAAAGCGCATCGCATGTTGTTCGGGTCTGAAAAGACCGATTTCTCCACTATCCCAATGGTACGCTTTAATTCCGTCGAAAATTTCTTGGGCGTAGTGTAGGACAAGAGCCGCAGGATGAAGTTCTAATGGAGCCACAGGCTGGATCCTTGGATTTCTCCACTCTAAGTCCTTATACTCCATTATGAACATCGTAGGGGCGAAGTTTTTCCCGAAGGAGGCTACATCGATCGGGGGAATTTCCGCCGGCTGCACTGCAGGGCTCAGAATCTCGATTTCAAGCAATTGGATGTCCTCCAAAAAGTCTTACCTACTAGAAATTATTTTCTAGCGAGCCGATAATATAATAATTTTAGGTGGCAAAAAGCAAAAATGCTTTAGAATTGGGTAGAGTTCTAACATTCCTACATAATCCCCGCTAGGTTCCCTCACCTTCTTGCACAGCAGTTTATCTTGGTACACTAAAATGCTTGCCGATATCTGCCATTGTTGACGCATCTGATGGGAGGAAATTTTCTAGGGGTGAGGTATATAGAAACTGAATGTCCTGATACGTGGTTTTAGGAGAAATATAATGGTGACTCTTAATTACAAGAGAGTTTTTTGGTTGGGGATCTTGAAAATGGCGTTTTCGCATTACCAAGATTTTCTTTTACTCGGCACTCGAAATTGCAAAAGGGAGACTTTTTCAGAGAGGATTAATTAGTAGGCCTTTGTTTCAGCTTTTTAAAAGGCAGGTTTGCCGAATGGTGAGTCATATGTTTATGTCAGATGTTTTTGTACAGATAAATCCCCAGAAATATCCCTAACAGTGTCAGCAGATTGATCTTGAGGATAAAGCCTAGGGTGATCTTGATGAGAACCAAATCCACGGTAAATGGGGGGTCAAGTCCCGGAGAAACGGAACGTGCGAAGATATCTTGAATGGCCCCTGCTGGGGCAAATACTCGGAGAATTTCCCCAAGGACTCCACCCAACAATCCTCCAATAAAAATGAACCCTAATAAGGTCCACCCTGATTTTTTCACAATTGCTCCTTCGGTCGTTGGTCAGTGAGGTGCCGGACTCGATGGTGATATAAGGGTAAACTACTAGGAAAAATACGGCAATCTAGGCCTTAAGTCAAGAAAGCAATCACCTAAGGGTACCCTTGACAGGTTGTTTTGGCGTTGTCTAGACTTCGACGGAATTTCGTATATTTTTCCAATGGTTAGGAGTTAGCACTGATGTTTTCCGCGCTCACGGAAAAAATTGACAAAGTTCTCAAAAAGATCCGGGGACCAGGCGTTCTGCGGGAGCAGGATGTTACCGAGGCGTTGAAGGAAGTCCGTCTTGCGCTTTTGGAAGCCGATGTCAATTTCAAGATTGTGAAGGACTTTATTGGCCGTGTCCAGGAAAAAGCCATTGGGCGTGAGGTTTTAGACAGCCTCAATTCTGGTCAACAGGTTGTCAAAATCGTCTGGGAAGAATTGCGGGACCTGATGGGCCATGAACATTCTGGCTTGGCGCTTTCGTCTCAGCCTCCCACCGTGATCATGATGGTTGGGTTACAGGGTGCAGGAAAAACGACCACCTGCGGCAAATTGGCTCACCAGTTCAAACAGCAGGGGAAGCGAGTGTTGCTGGTTGCGGCTGATCCTCGGCGCCCTGCTGCCGCGGAACAATTGGCTTCCCTGGGCGCCGACTTGGATGTGCCAGTTCATCGCGTAGAAGGGCAAGTAGAAGGAGTGTTAGTTGATCGGGCACAGGTCACCCGGTTCTGTACGGAGGGGGTTGCTCGAGGTCGCGAACATGGCTATGACGTCGTGGTGTTGGACACCGGCGGTCGGCTTCAGGTTGACGATGAACTCATGCAAGAGTTGGTGGATATCAAAGCTGCGGTTACACCTCAGGAAATTTTATTTATCGCGGATTCCATGACTGGCCAGGAAGCTGTGAATGTGGCCGAGCAGTTTGATCAGCGTGTCGGGATCACGGGGGTTATTTTAACTAAAATTGAAGGTGACGCGCGTGGGGGAGCCGTTCTGTCTATTCGAGCAGCGACCGGTAAGCCCATTAAATATTTGGGGGTGGGTGAAAAATCCGATGCATTGGAGCCCTTTCACCCGGATCGCATGGCCTCGCGTATCTTGGGAATGGGCGATGTGTTGTCACTCATCGAAAAGGCCCAGGAAGCTTTCTCAAAAGAGGAAGCGGAATCTCTACAACGAAAGGTCTCCAGCAACACCCTTACTTTGGAGGACTTTCGGGATCAGATTAAGCAGGTAAACAAGTTGGGGTCCATGGAACAAATTATGGGCATGCTTCCCGGTGGGGAGAAGCTCAAAGCCATGGTGAAGGGGGCATCACAACAGGGGCTGCCTGAGAAGGAAATGAGCCGTGTGGTGGCCATTATTGACTCCATGACCACAAAAGAGCGTCGGGATCACACGATCATCAATGGCAACCGGAAGAAGCGCATCGCCAAAGGGAGTGGGACGTCTGTTCAGGAGATTAACCGGCTTATTAAACAATTTTTAGGCGCCAGGACGATGATGAAATCCCTGGTCGGTGGGAAGGGTAAACCTGGGAAACTTGGTAAGTTAAAAAGGCGTGGGAAGCTCATTCGAGCAATCCAAATCCCATGAGTTTATCTTTTCACACTAAACAGGGTATACTAACCAATCTTTGGGAAGAACAGACTATTCAGAAATAGGAGGAGTCAGCTAGTGGCAGTACATTTACGATTAAGTCGAATGGGACGACACAAACGACCATTTTATCGAGTAGTAGCGGTGGATTCGAGGGTGCGACGGGATGGTCGTGCGCTTGAAGTGCTAGGGACGCATGATCCGTTGAAGGATCCTGCTGTCACTGAGTTGAAAGCCGAACGGGTGTTGGATTGGTTGCAAAAGGGTGCACAACCATCGGTGACGGTGCGCACGCTGTTGCGGCGGGCCGGCATTTGGAAGACCTTTGAAGATTCTCGAAAGAAATCATAGCTTCGCTTTCTTCCTCTAATCCAGGTTTTCCTTTCCACAGTGTTGGGGGTGCCTTATGATATTGGGAGGCAACCCACCTCATACGGAATTCATGAAATGTCCGCTGTGAATTGTGGCGTGATGCGCGATAAAGAATTCGTGACGGTTGGGAAAATTGTGAAGCCGTTTGGTGTGCGTGGGCAGGTGCGAGTGCTTTCCCTCACTGATGTCCCGAAGCGATTAGAAAACCTAAGCACGGTAACGCTAGAAACTGCGTCAGGTCATTCCCTGGTCACTGAGGTGACGGATGTTCATTACGATGGACGATCCTATCTGTTGTGTTTTGCGGCCTTTTCCACGCCTGAAGAAGTCGGAGCGTATCGGGGGGCTTGGATAAAAATTCCTCAAGGTTCTGTGCCACCAGCGCCTGAAGGTCATCATTATCAGTTTGAACTGATTGGGCTGACAGTCAAAGAGGAATCCGGCGACATGTTAGGCGTATTGGAGGAAGTGATCGAAACGCCGGTACAGCATTTATTCGTGATCCGAGGGCAGGGTCGGGAATGGATCTTGCCTGCCTCGAAGAAGTGGATTGCCAAGATTGATATTCCTGGCCAGGAGATGATAGTGGTTTCAAGAGAAGAATGGTGCGGTGATGATGCGGTGTGATGTTCTCACATTATTCCCCGAGTTGATCGAAGGCATTGCGACGCAGAGTATTTTGAAACGTGCGCAGGAGAGCGGTCGAGTTCGGATTCAAACACATAATATTCGGGACTACATTGAGGATCGGCACCGCATTGCTGATGATTCCCCCTATGGCGGTGGAAGCGGCATGGTGATGAAGGCGGAGCCCATTTTTCGAATTGTCGATGCCCTGCGAGCTGAAGGGCAAGAATTACGTTTATTGTTTCCCTCTCCGCAAGGAGTACCGTTTTCTCATCAATTGGCCATGGATTTCAGTTGTGAGTCGAGGCGATTGGTGTGGATCTGTGGCCACTATGAGGGTATCGATGAGCGGGTCCTGACTCGCTTGGAGCCTGAAGAAATTTCCATCGGCGATTACGTGTTAACTGGTGGGGAGTTGCCGGCCATGGTCATGATTGATGCCGCGGCACGGCTAGTCCCCGGAGTCGTGGGCAATCCCGCATCCGTGGAACAAGATTCGTTTGTGGATGCCTTGCTAGACTTTCCGCATTACACCAGGCCTGAAGGAGTGCGCGGATATAGTGTGCCGGACGTGTTGTTATCTGGCAATCATGCAGCGGTTCGTCTATGGCGGCGAAAAGAGTCATTACGGAATACCTATTGCAAGCGTCCTGATGTGTTACGGGACGAATGCTTAACGGATGAAGATCGACGATTGTTAGTAGAAATATCCCATGAATGTGGGTGAGTTTAGAGGGGGAGGAATCAGATCATGAACCGGCTGCAGCGACTTGAACAAACGTTTCCAACAAACACCTTGCCAGAATTTGAAATTGGCGATAGCGTTCGGGTGCATGTCAAGGTTGTTGAAGGGGAAAAAGAACGGGTGCAGGTGTTTGAAGGATTGGTGATTGCCCGAAAAGGGAAGAAAGTCAGTGAGACGTTTACGGTTAGAAAAATTTCGCACAATGTGGGTGTGGAACGTATCTTTCCGGTCAATTCTCCCAATATTGCCCAGCTTGAGGTGATACGCAAAGGGAAGGTTCGACGCGCAAAATTGTATTACCTTCGCGATAAGATCGGGAAGAAGGCCAAGGTTCCCGAGCGAGATTATGCGCGGATCAAAAAAAATAAACCGGTGGCCAAGGTTCCTCCTGCCTCCGCACAAGCAGCGCCTGCAGCAGCCGATTCGACTTCTGCCTAATTTTCCTTCTGTGTGCGCGAACCCTTATTGTCAAGCTGGGAGGGGTACATCGTGGAAGGGGAGTTGATCGCGAAGACGGCAGTTGGACCCACTTGGGTGTTTGAGGAAGACGCTCGGGTCCGTGGCTATCGATGCGTGGCAGGGTTGGATGAAGCTGGCAGAGGACCGTTAGCCGGTCCAGTGGTTGGTGCAGCCGTCATTCTCCCTCGACGATTTAAGTTGGCTGGCTTGGATGACTCCAAACAAGTCAGCCCCGAGAATCGAGAAACCCTGTTTGAAGCGATTATCCAGCGGGCGCGTGCTTGGGCCGTCGGGGTTGCCACTGAGCAGGAAATTGATAGAATCAATATTCTAGAAGCCACACGACTTGCCTGGAGACGTGCGCTGGACCAACTTTCTCTGGCCCCTGATTTTTTACTCATTGATGCCACCTCGTTACCCGGTGTGGCTATGGTTCAACGAGCGGTGGTGAAAGGGGATCGATTGTCTGTATCGATTGCCGCTGCTTCCATTCTTGCCAAAGTATCCCGTGATCGAATGATGCAGGACTATCATTGTCGATATCCGGTTTATCAGTTCCACCTTCATAAGGGTTATCCCACGCCGGCGCATCTTCGTTTGGTTCAGAAATTCGGCCCGAGTCCGGCGCACCGGCGTAGTTTTCAACCCATTAAAACTCTTCTACAGGCGCACGAGGAGGATGCGTGACATCCAAGTCTCAGGACTTTGGCCAGGAAGCCGAAGTCGCTGCGGAACAGTATCTTCGCCAACACGGATATCGTATTGTAGGACGCAATGTTCGGTTTCCCAATGGGGAGCTGGATATTGTCGCGAAAAAAGAGGGCACGATCGTCTTCATCGAAGTCAAGGCTAGGAGGACCAATCATTTTGGTGGTGCGTCCTATGCCGTGACGCCTCACAAACAACAGCGTCTGATCCATCTCGCCGCTCAATACTTAGCGTGCCACCAACTGTCAAACTGCCCAACCCGATTTGATGTCATGTTGTACCAAGGTGATGCAGAAAAGGTTAGCCAATTGAAGCATGTCGTGAATGCGTTCGAAGTCCCGGGTGACGATCTGCGATGGTAGGGGAGAATGTTGAAAAAGGGTGCCAGCGGC
>CAYMQW010000013.1:0-13861 GCA_964392595.1 uncultured Nitrospiraceae bacterium | reverse complement strand
AAGAATATGTCCAGTCGTGCGGCAGAGGCCTTAAAGGATGATATGGAGGCGAAAGGCCCTGCGAAGATCAGTGATGTGGAAGCCAGCCAACGAACGATTTTGAAAGTGGCACAAAAACTCGCCTCTGAAGGACGAGTCGTACTCGGAGGCAAGGATGGCGAACAGATGGTCTAAGGTAATTAAAGAGCCTGAAGGGGTGTTGACGATTGAAACCTGGGAAGCGCTGGATTTAGAAGAGGAGCGGCTGGCCAAAGAACGTGCGGAACAGGAAAAGGAACCCCCACACGATTGCTCGCAGTTGCAACAGGAGGCGCATGCGTCCGGAGTTGAGACCGGACGCATACAAGGACGGGCTGAAGTGCAAGGCCCGGCTGACGCTGAAATACAACGAGCCTTAGGCATCGTCGCTCAAGTAGAGCAACTCCGTGTGGAATCCGCTAAGCAAGCGGAGTCCGATATCGTCGAGCTGGCGTTGTCCATGGCTCGAAAAGTTATTCATCGCGAGGCGTCCCTAGACCCGGACATTGTGGTCGCGCAAGTTCGAGAGATTATTTCGAGCATTGCCGAGAAGGGTTTGATTCGTGTTCTCGTTCACCCCGGTGCGGTGGAGTATCTCCAAACCTTTCGCCCGTCGTATGTCGGTGCCGATGGCACACCTGTTCAGCTCAGTATTGAACCGGATGAGACGATCCAGCCAGGCGGATGCATCATCGAGTCCAGCCAATATTTCATCAATGCCACGATCGAAAAACAACTCGAAGCCATCTGGCAGGAAATGATGACGTCTGATGCCGAGATCGACACTCCTGCAACGTCTTGACGACATTCGTCCAATCAAAATTCATGGTCGTGTCTGTCGAGCCGTTGGGCTGACAATTGAAGGAACAGGACCAGTAACCTCCATCGGTCAACGGTGCCAAATTTTTTCTCCCGCCGGTGATTATGTTGAAGCGGAAGTGGTGGGGTTCCGTGACGATCGTGTGCTCGTGATGCCACTGGGAGAGGTCCGCGGCATTGGCCCCGGCAGCCGTCTGGTGTATCACCCCGGCAGTCCTCGTGTGAGGGTTGGGTCTGAATTATTGGGTCGGGTCCTGGATGGGTTAGGTAACCCGTTGGATGGCAAAGGACCTGTGCCTTCAACCGCCTCCTATCCCTTGTTTTCACCATCCTTAAATCCATTACATCGAGCCCGCATTACGCAACCGTTGGATCTAGGCATTCGGGCTATTAATGGGCTGCTGACCTGCGGACAGGGCCAGAAAATCGGCATCTTCGCTGGGAGCGGGGTAGGAAAAAGTGTGTTGCTCGGCATGATGTGCCGACAAACAGCCGCGGATGTGACGGTGCTGGCGTTGATTGGAGAGCGCGGTCGTGAGGTGAAGGAATTTATTGAAAAGGAGTTAGGGGAGGAAGGGTTGAAACGGACTGTGGTGATTGCCGCAACGTCCGATCAACCGCCGCTCGTACGACTGCGTGGAGCGTTTATCGCGACCGCGATTGCCGAGTATTTCCGAGACCAGGGCCAGCACGTGCTCTTGCTCATGGATTCGTTGACACGCGTCGGCTATGCGCAACGGGAAATCGGCTTAGCCGTGGGAGAACCTCCCACGTCAAAAGGATATCCCCCCTCGGTCTTTAACGTGCTGCCACGATTGTTGGAACGAGTGGGGCCTACGACACGCGGGTCGGTCACAGGGCTCTACACGGTGCTGGTGGAAGGGGATGATTTAGCGGACCCCGTCGCTGACTTCGTACGGGCCATCCTCGATGGACATATTGTGTTAAGTCGAGACTTGGCTTCTCGTGGCCACTTTCCCGCGATCGATGTACTCCAAAGCGTGAGTCGGGTGATGCCAGATATTGTAGAGTCTTCACACATGGATTCAACGCGTGCCTTGATGGAACTAATGTCTCTCTATCGCAATGCAGAAGATCTGATTAATTTAGGGGCCTATCGCAGCGGATCGAATCCTCGACTAGACTTGGCGGTTGCCATGATGGGGCCAATTACACAGTTTCTTCGCCAAGGGATTGCCGACCGCGCTGACTTGGCAGCGAGTTTGCAAGGTTTAGATCAACTAGTCGCGCAAGCGCAGGAACTGGGAAGAAAAAGCGTGAAGCGTGAAGCGTGAAAAAAATTCGGCACTCCTCACTCAATAGGCATTACGCATCACGAAATGGAGCCATGCAAAACCGTGCAACGAAAAAATGAGACGCTTTCAGTGGGTCATTTCTTTCCAAGTGGGAAAATTTTTCATGGGTAAATTATGAATTGGGGCAACATTGTTCGGTTTCGGAAGCAAGTGGAAGATATGATCAAGGAGGAGTTAGCCTTGGCAGAATGGGGAAAAAGCCAGGAAATCACGAAACACGAGATACTCCAGGAGGATCTTCAAACCATTTCTACAGAGTTGGAACGAAACTTGCCTCATGGCATTGCAGGAGCGTTTACCAAGGAACGATATCGATGGTTGGAAGAAACCAGTCAACGAATAGAACGTCAAGCCCACGTGCTCGGGGAACGAGAGAAGAAAATAGAGGCATTGCAGGATAAGTTACGGGATGCCTACCACGAGAGACGAACGATTGAGATGCTCATGACCAAACAACAGAACGATCGCCAACAACGAATCCAGAAGCATGAGCAGCATGAACAGGACGATCTGGCAGCCTTACGTGTATTCGCAGGCAGGGAAGGGGCGTAATTGATGTTCCTCTCGCGTACCATGACATTGTGGATCGGGTTCGCATTAGCCGTGTCCGTGGTTGTCCCAGTCTATGTCACCGGAAGTGAGCAACAGGCTCCCTCGTCCGGCAGTAAGGCTGAAAATAGCCATTCAATGGATGCTCAAGCTGATACCCAGGCTGAGGCTCCGGTTCATGCCTCAATGACTTCTTCCCAAGCGACAGAACCTCAGGCGTTGTCACCTGAACTGACGTTGGTGGAGAAGCTCCAGGCTCGTTTGCACCAGCTCGAAGAACGTGAACAACGTATCCAAGATGAGGAACAACGGCTTGGGGTTTTGCGTCGAGACCTTGAACAAATGGCGACGCGGCAGGGAAAGGCGATGGCGGAAGCGATGGCTGTTCGCGAAACGCAACAAGAAACGGGAAAAGACGATGGGTCCGAAAAATCGTTGAAACACTTACTCAAAGTGTATGAAGCCATGGACCCTGACGAAGCTGCTCTGCGGATTAGCAAGATGAAAGTATCGTTAGCGTTGGATATTCTCGCGGGCATTAAAGATAAAAAGGCTGCAGGGATGTTGGCGGGGATTGAGCCAGGGAAAGCCGCAAAGTTAACGGAAGGGCTACGGTATTACCATCAAAGGAAACAAGCGGCGACTCCTTAGGACCTAATAATGTCTACATCGTCGGAAGAGTGTGACGTGATATGAGTATCTTACCTACACCTGTGTTGCCGGAATTGTCAGCAGCTGAACCCCGGCCCGTCACTGGGGGGTCGTCTTTTTCAAAGAATGGAACTTCTGACAATACCACGCCGACTTCTTTCCCGGCAGTTTTGGCTCAAGCCAATCAACAAGGTCCACCATCAAAGGCTCCGCCGTCTGGGCAGGACCAATCGGGGGATCCCACGTCACCATTGTTCCAACAAGGAGAGCCTGAGAGTGAAGAGGCGAATGTTGCAGATGGCATCGAAAGTTTACAGGGAACCTTGAACTTACAGGGAACCCTGATATCTCCCCTACTTGCTCAGCCAAGTGGATTGGAAGGAGCGCCATTGTCTTCGCAGAATGCTTTGATTCTTGCCTTGGCACCGACTATCCCAGGTGAATCGACCACGGGAATTTCTTCACAGAACGCCCTGGCTTCTGAAACCTCGATCCTGGGAGAGGAGGAACCTGAAACTGTGCAAACGCTTCGCGGTTCGACTCTTCTCACTACCACTCGTGTGGTGAATGTCGAACTTCAAGGCGAGGTCGGCGTGGTCGCGACCCAGGTTTCCCCTAATACTCGTAGGCCTGTCATTGGCCCCATTCCTCAGGGAGTACCACTGCCAACGGCAGTTGACCAAGACGTTCCACCGCCAGCGTTGACTCGCGAGCCGCTCGGACGAGTGCAACCTGGAAATTCCCTTCCCTTGCCCAATGTGCCCCTGTCATTTGTGAATGGGTCGTTCCGGCAAGTGCAGGTGGTTGGAGAGCCCGTGAGTCCGTCCAATCTTTCCACCACGGTTCCTCAGAATATTCAAGGAATTCTGGCTCCTACATCAGGAACCCTCAGCACGTCGGGCAATGAGTCACCTGGTCATGGCGCGCTGTCTGTTGTAGGGAAAGGAGAGGGCGGGGCTGGCGGAAGTGCTCTTGGGTTTGATCAACGAGGCCAGCAAGAGAATGGCGCAGCGTTTTCTCACAAACAACAAGCCTCAGGTCACACATTGGGTGGCCATACGGTCGTGACAGAAACGGGGACTGAGTTTCGTGTGAGTGAATCACAATCAGCCGTTCGTCCGGACACGGTCGTCGATCGCTGGCGTGCAATGAATCTGTTATCCCCGCAGCGGCTGCAAATGGACGTTATGCTCGCTGATGAGGCCAAGGTCCAAGTCGATGTGCTCGTCAAGCACCAGCAGGTGTCGGCTCAATTGATGACGGATCAATTAATGCTCAGAAATCTCCTGCTTCAACATGCCCCCCAACTGGATGCTCAACTGGACTCGGTGGGTCTTGAGTTAAAGCAGTTTGGTGCGGAAGTCAGTGAACAGGGGTTGTTTGGGCAGCATCTTTCGGATTCCTCTGACCGGCATTCCACCGAGAATTCCAATGGGAGCGAGGTCGATGATGCCTCTGGTCTTCAGGCGTCCGACGTGTTGGTCGTGGCAGGGGTTGAGGCAGATGGTCGTTTCCACTTTGTGGCGTGATCACTCTTTCGCGGTTAGTGGTGGAGTTTAGGTTGACCTCAATGAACACAACCTCAGGAACCGTTGAATCATTGAAGCATTTTCATACTACTAATTGATTAGACTCTTTTAAGGAACGGCTAAGAGCAACAGGGGATGTTCAAAAAGGTGCGCTCAGCAAGGCCGCAGGCGCTTTGACGCGCGGAGCGTACTCATGTACGTGAGCACGACAAAGGGCCGAGAACGCCGCTGACGCCCTTTTTCAACATTCCCATAACACAGTGAGGTCAACATGGAAGTCAATAGCGTTCTCGATAATCTTGGGCTGACACGGGATTTTACTGAGCAAGCTGCCCCAACGAATGAGTTGGGTCAAGATACCTTCCTGCGGTTGTTTATTACGCAACTTGAATTCCAGGATCCCCTTGATCCGACTGCCAGTGAGGAGTTTGTCGCGCAACTCGCCCAATTTTCATCCCTCGAACAAGCGACACAGACAACCTCCCTGCTTGAAGGTCTTATTGCCCAAGGGACTGAGCGTGGACGCTTTGAAGCCGTCCAACTTATTGGCCATCAGGTGCTCGCTACGGGAAATACTATTGAGCTTGATAGTGGTGGGGTGGGAAACTTGGTCTATCAATTAGCCGGTGAGATTTCCTCCGGATCTATTACAATCACTGATTCGACCGGAAAGGTCGTGCGATCCATTACCCTAGATACCCAATCCCCCGGCCAACAGACCATTGAATGGGATGGGCTGGATAATGAGGGAGAGCCGGTTTCCCCAGGTGTCTACCAATTTGCCGTGAATCCTCTCAATGCAGAAGGTGCCAATGTGTCGGTGACCACGTTCTTGCGGGAATCCATCAAGAGTGCGGTTTTTAGTAATGGGCAAACTAAACTGATTTTAGCCAGTGGAAAAAACTTGTTCATGAATGATGTGTTATCGGTCTATTAAACAGTCGCTGGTTGCTGGTGGCTAGTCGCTAGTAAGAAAAGTTAAACCCTAGCGACAAGCAACGAGCGACAAGCGACGATTAGGAAGTGAGGTGAATCATGGGACTCCAATCAGCCTTTTTTACAGCTATCAGTGGAATCAGCGCCACCGGTCGTGCGCTTGGTGAAATTGGCAACAATATCGCTAATGCTGAAACGACTGGGTACAAATCACGACGTGTGTCATTTGGCGATTTGTTTGGAGCCACCATTGGAGGTGGAGGAACGTCCACCTCACTCACGGAAGGACGGGGCGTGAGCGTGATTGGGATTGATGCCAGTTTTTCCCAAGGCTCATTGGAAAGTACCACCAACTCCCTGGATTTGGCGATTGATGGAGACGGGTTTTTTCACGTCAAGGATTCGTCTGGCAATAATTTCTACACTCGGGATGGACAGTTTAGCGTGAATAGTTCTGGAACCATCGTGAATACGAAGGGATATACCTTGCAGGGATTTGGAGCCAGTTCCACTGGGACGATCCTAGGCACAACCAGCGATCTTGTGTTGTCGACGACGCAAGAAGCGGCCACAGTAACATCGACCGTTGATATCGGAGCCAATTTGGATGCTTCATCCACGGCGACAACATTTGCGATCGCGAATCCAACAAGCACCTCAAATTTTAGTACAGGCATTACAGTGTATGATTCTCTGGGGACGGCTCATGATTTAACTGTGTATTTTACGAAGACGGCCAGTTTGACATGGAACTATAATGTGGTGGCGGCATCAAGCTCTGTCACTGTGGATGCCTCGGCTTTGTCAGGAACCAATGCGCTGGTTTATACAGGTTCCTTGACGTTTACGACTGCCGGAGCGTTGGATACGGAAACCTCCATTACGTATTACGATGCATCCACGGGAACCTTTGGTGGGATTGATTTCACAGGTGGAGCCGCAGCCAGTCAAGTTATCGCGTTTGATTTTGGGACGAGTATTACCACCGATAGTGGTGGGTCCACAGCCGGGTTGGATGGCACGACACAGTTTGGTTCCACGTCAACGTTATTGACGCTTTCACAAAATGGGAAAACGAGTGGTACGCTCATTGGAACGTCAATTAGTGATGCCGGACTCATCGTGGGGAGTTTTTCCAACGGCACCACCCGAAGCCTGGGTCAGGTGGCCTTGGCCCGGTTTACCAATCCCGATGGGCTCGATGCGATCGGAGGCAATCAGTTTATTCAAACATCCACTTCCGGATCACCGCTGACGGGGGCGCCAGGTACCGGAGCCTTTGGAAGCGTGGTTGCGAATACCTTGGAATCCTCGAATGTGGACTTAGGAGATGAACTCGTCAACATGATTAGGATGCAGCGATCATTCCAAGCCAATTCGCGAATCATCACTACCACGAATGATCTCTTAGGTGAACTCGTGAATCTTGCTCGATAAGGCATACGTCAAGTTTGCATCATGCATAAGGGGCTTCTCTTTGATGTTCAGGAGAAGCCCTTTTTTTGTCTGCAGCTGGATATACTTCATCCTTCAATCGCCATTCCACTTCATGTTCCCTCTCTGCTGGTGGCAAAAACACCAGAGCGTAAATTCGAAATTCGTATTTCGAGTTTTGGAATTTATCAACAGTGTCAGATCTTGCAACCACGTGATGAGCTTTTTGACACACGGAAAAGGAGAGAGGGAGGCCTCTGGTGGGCCATACTGCAATTGTTGGCATTTTTATTGTGTTTTTTGGGCTTGAGAGAAACGGTTCTAGCAATGTATCCAAAATGTGTTTGGCACGAAGGTTGCTCTATTTGGAGTAGGACTCCGTGGGACCATTCACAGAAGTGAGGGTATGTTATGGCAGATGTAGAAGAAAAAACTGAGGGTTCTGCCCAGGGCGGAATGAACAAAAAAGTGTTAATGCTCGGATTGTTGGCTCTTCTTGTTGTGGGAGGGGGAGGAGCAGGGTTCTTTTTCATGTCTGGGGAAGAGCCCAGGGAAAAAGAGACGTCTTCAGATGCGCAGGCGGAAGCTGAACATGAAGCGGACCCTGGGTTTATCGGACCGGTTATTGACTTGGAACCCTTTCTTTTGAACCTGGCCGATCGTGATCAGCTTCGGTATCTCAAAGTGGCCATTAAACTCCAATTGGATCGGCCACAAGAAGAAACGGATTTTACGATCAAGCTGCCTGCCATTCGTGATGCCTTGCTTGTGCTCTTGACGAGTAAGGAATCCCGATCATTGCGAACCGTGGATGGGAAGATGTTGGTGCGTGATGAAATTGGAGGGCGGGTGAATACGATTATGAAGAAAGGCAATATTCAGCAAGTCTTTTTTACGGAGTTCATTATTCAGTAATAGGCATGAAACGTTATGCGTGAAGCATTGGGAAAAAGAGCCACGCGGTCCCTTCCAGGCTTCACGTTTCACGGATAACGCTTCACGTTTTTCAGGGATCCATGGATAAAATTCTTTCACAAGACGAAGTTGATGCCCTACTTCGTGGGGTCACTGGCGGTGACGTTGATACTGTTCCGGACCCAGAAGAGCCGACGGATGGTCCGGTCCCGTATGATCTCGGCAATCAAGAGTGGATTGTTCGAGGTCGTATGCCGACCCTCGATATTATCCATCAGCAATTCGCACGGTTGTTTCGTATGGGGTTAGGCGATGCCTTGCGGAAACCTGTAGAAGTGACGGTCACGAATCAAGCGGTCATGAAGTTCGGAGATTTTATTAAGCGGCTACCGTTGCCGGCATATTTGACCATCACCTCGATGGAGCCCCTTCGAGGATTTGCTCTCATGGCCACTGATGCGGCCACCGTCTATTTGTTGGTGGATTATTTTTTTGGCGGGGCTGGGCAGACCCATGTGAAACCTGAGGGGCAGGACTTTACCTTGATTGAGCAGCGAGTGCTGACGCGCGTGACAAACATGGCGTTGGCCAATTTAGCAAAAGCCTGGGAACCGGTTCATCAAGTGGACATCCGCGCGGTGCGGTCTGAAATGAATCCTCAGTTGGCTGCCATCGTTATCCCTTCTGAAATCGTCATTGTGATTACAGTAGGGATTGAGTTGGGCGATGCGGTCGGGGACATGCATCTCTGTATTCCCTATGCGATGCTGGAGCCCATTCGAGAAAAACTCCAAACGAGTTTTCAAAGTGATCTCTATGAAGTGGATAAGGGATGGATCTCCCGATTTTGTTCACGGCTCCAAGACGCCTCGGTGACCATGTCCGTTGAGTTAGGAACCACAACGATTGCCGTTGAAGATTTGTATAATTTTACCCCTGGCGATGTGGTGGTATTGGAACAACCTGCTAGCCAGCCGTTACTGGCTTGTGTTGAGGCGGTTCCAAAATTTTTCGGATATGGTGTAAAACTTAATGGCATTCAGCAATTTCGCGTGGAGCAGGTCATTTTTCCGCCTGATTAGGCGCAGATGAGGGGGTCGCTGGTCGCTAGTATTTTGGAATTTATGACTCGTTCATTTTTCCTAGCAACGAGCGACCAGCAACTAGTGACGAACAATTGTTCCAATCATGATAGGTGAGGAGAGGCTATGAGTGATGAAGTTGAGGAAGTGGAACGTGACCCCACCGCTGAAGAGGGAGAGGCTGATGAGGGGGAGGGAGGTGGTAAGGTCATTAAAGCCGCAGGTACAAAGCCGACAAAAACCGGAAAGCCTACCAAGTATTCCAACGCGGAATTCGAGAAGATGGAACGGATTCTGGACATCCCCTTGGTCTTATCCGCTCAGTTGGGTTCGTCTCGGATGTTGGTAAAGGAATTGCTTCAACTTGGTCCGGGCTCGGTGGTGGAGTTGGATAAACTGGCGGGCGAACCGTTGGAGGTGTTGGTGAATGACAAGCTCGTGGCCCGAGGGGAAGTCGTCATGGTGAACGACAAGTTTGGCGTACGATTGACGGATGTCGTCAGCCCGACCGAACGGGTTCAGAAACTGCGATAGGGATATCGTGAAGCGTCATGCGTGAAGCGTAAAAAACATGAATAATGAAAATCAAGGACGACGGATAAATAGTCATGGTGGTGTGTTCTTCACGCATCACGCATCACGCATTACGTATTACGAATGATGAGGGAAGAATGGATTTCGCCACTGAGGCCCTAAAAATGACCGGAGCCCTGATCACCGTGTTAATAGTCATGGGGGGCGTGGCTGTGCTGGTCAAACGATTTTTAGGAAATCAGGGAGGAATTGGTGGTGCGCCTGCGTTGCGTCTCATGGGAGGTTTGCGACTGGGGCCAGGAAAGTCCGTGATTCTGGTTGAATTGGCAGGGGAGGTGTTGGTGTTAGGGGCGACCGCTAAAGAACTCACACTCCTGACACGGGTTGACGACCCTCATCGAATCGAACAGCTCCGTCCTGGGACGGGGATTGGTCTTCCTTCTTTACCCTGGGCCACGATGTTGATGAAGGCAAAGGCGCGGGGTGCATGTGAGTCGAAAGAGGCGTCAACGGCATAAGAACATTATGGATAAGAGTCTCTCGTATCTCGCATCCCCAAAAAATCGAACCCCGAGCTACGAGCTATAGAGTGTTTTAAAATATTGCTCATGTCAAAAACACAAGTGATCATCAGTATCGGAATCGGCCTAATCGTAGCATTGTTCAGTGGCGACGTGTGGGCCCAAAGTCCTCAAGCTCCGGCTTTCAATCTGGATATCACTGGGCCAGAGGGTCCGCAGTCGTATACCGTGGGCATCAGAATCATGCTGCTGCTCACCGCGCTGACCTTGGCGCCGGCGTTTATCCTGATGATGACCTCGTTCACACGCGTGGTGATCGTCCTAGCCCTCGTTCGTCAAGCGATGGGGACGCTGCATTCGCCGCCGAATCAAGTGATCGTGGGCCTCGCCTTATTTTTGACGCTCTTTATCATGACGCCGGTGTGGGAACAAATACAGGTTCGCGCATTGGACCCCTACCTACAAGATCAGATTTCCCAGGAAGATGCGCTGGAACAGGCGATTGGTCCCATTCGGACGTTTATGTTAAAGCAAGTGCGGGAAAAAGATTTGGAACTGTTTGTGAATTTGGCAAGGGTGGAGATTCCGGAAGGTCCGGAACTGACACCTCTGCGAATCCTCATCCCGGCCTTTGTGACGAGTGAGTTGCGTACCGCGTTTCAAATTGGGTTCCTGATTTTCATTCCCTTTTTGGTAATCGATATGATCGTGGCGAGTGTCCTGATGTCCATGGGGATGATGTTACTGCCCCCCATCATGATATCTCTGCCGTTTAAATTAATTTTGTTTGTATTGGCTGATGGATGGTTCCTGGTCGTGGGGTCGTTGATGCAGAGCTTTAACTAAATGAGGTTATGCGTGAGACGTAATGCGTCATGCGTAAAAAAAATGTGAAAAAAAGACGAAAAGTAATGATGGTGGATTGAAGGTCATGATGATGTGTTTTTCACGCATGACGCATTACGCTTCACGAGGTTTTGTTAATGACCACTGAAACTGTGATGGAAGTGGCCCAGATGGCGATCGAAACCACGTTGCTGGTGGCCGGACCCATGTTGCTTTTGAGTTTGTGCGTCGGGTTGTTAGTCGGCGCATTTCAAGCCATGACCCAAATCAATGAAATGACACTCACGTTTGTCCCGAAAGTTGTCGGGATCTTTCTCGTTATATTAATTGGTTTTCCATGGTTGGTCGGAGTGTATCTGAAATTTATGACTACAATTTTAGGGAATATCCCCAATTATATCAGGTAAGGACCTGAGAGGAAATACCTTGGACATCTCGTATCCAATCTTCGAGCCGTCTTTGAACGGGCCTCAATCGAAACATCCTCAACATAGCTGTGCTATGCCTCGGGTGTTTTTCAACCTAGAAACAGCAGTTGGATCACAAAAGTCCGCACAAGCTCTTGGAGTACCTGATAAAAGACAAAAAGGTCTCATCACCACAAAGGTGACCACGACGTTTTGTCTTTCACCATGCACCCCAATAGTGTGCACGGTTTTTTTGCGCCCAACTGCCGTTTCTAGGTCCAATCGTTCCGTCCAAATCCAACCCAAATCTTGGCGCGATATGTCCAAGGTATTTTCTCTCAGGTCCTCTCATGGCGAAATTTGAAATTGGTCTACAGGAGTTTTGGGGGTTTGCCTTAGTCCTCGTCCGAACCGGCGGGATTCTTTCGGCGTTTCCCATCATCGGGGGTCGGTTGGTGCCCATGAGAGTCCGTGGGGCCATGGTGATGGCCGTGGCGCTTGTGTTTGGGCCGCTTGTGTCGCCCACGCTGAACCCGGACTGGCTGGAACCCGTGAAGCTCAGCATCGGGTTAGCTACGGAATTATTCATTGGGTTATTCCTTGGATTTGCAACGAGATGCCTGATGGCCGTGGTCGAGATAGCTGGGAGTATCATGGGTTTTCAATTGGGATTTGGCCTGGCGGTTCAACTTGACCCCATCACGCAAGTCGAAGTGCCGGTGCTGGGAAGTTTTTTGGTCATTGTGGCCTCGCTGCTCTATTTCGTGGTTGATGGGCATCACCTCCTGTTGTTGGCCTTGGGATCGAGCTTTGCCTTGATCCCTCCACTTGGGGCGCAGTTTCATCCCCCCTTGTTGGTTGATGCGGTCGAAATCATGCAACGGACATTTGATTTAGGGATCAAGCTGGCCTTGCCCCTGATGGCGGTGACCTTTCTGATTTATCTGGTCCTGGGAATTCTGGGACGGGTGATGCCTCAGATGAATGTGCTGTTTCTCGGATTCCCCTTGACCATTAGTGTCGGGTTGCTGGTCTTAGGATTTGGCCTGCCACTCTTTGCATCCTTGTTTCAATATTCCATTTTGGAGTTAGAAGGCGTACTTATTGGCATGTTAGAGGAGATGGGTCGTGGCTGAAGACAAAGATGGAATGGAGAAGTCTGAACAGCCGAGTTCTCGGAAGCTGGAAAAAGCACGGGAGAAAGGACAGGTTCCCTCGACCAAAGAACTCAGTCCGGTCGCTGTGATCTTTGGCGCCATGGGCATGATTGCCATGTGGGCGCCTTTGGCGTGGCAGCATATTCAACGGACGAGTATGGATTGGTTTGAAACCGCCGGTCTCCGTGTGATGACCCCTGACACGTTTCATGCCATGATCGTCGACATGGCCGAAAGCGGGCTGGTGGTTGTGTTACCCTTTGCGTTCGCGATGATGACCTTGGGTGTGTTGGTGACGGTGGTCCAAACAGGACCGCTATGGATTGAGGATGGGTTAGTGCCCAAGATTTCCAAACTCAATCCAGTGGCTGGCTTCAAAAAAATTGTGTCGATTAAAGGCGTCTTTGAACTGCTGAAATCTCTGATGAAACTCGCCATTCTTGGCGGAATAGCCTACCTCATCATCCAAGCACATATTCCGGATATCCTGGAAATTCCTGGATTATCCATTGGAGAAGCCTTGCAACGCGTCGGGCGCATTGCGTTTCAGTTGGTGCTGGCCATTGGTCTCGTGCTGCTGGTGCTGGCGGTGGCTGATTTTACGTTTCAACGATGGCAATTTTCAAAAGACCAGCGGATGACCAAAAAGGAAGTGAAGGATGAAATGAAAGACGTGGAAGGGAATCCGTTGACTCGCTCTCGCCGCATGAGTTTGCAGCGGGATCGGGCGCGTCAGCGGATGATGCAAGCCGTACCCAATGCGGATGTGGTGATTACGAATCCGACTCATCTGGCCGTGGCCCTCAAGTACGACCCTGAACAATTAGCGGCGCCAACTGTGTTGGCCAAGGGCGCGGGGTATGTCGCGGAGCAGATAAAACAAGTCGCTCGTTCCGCGGGTATTCCAATCGTGGAGAATAAACCGGTGGCGCAGGGACTGTATAAACTCGTGGAAGTCGGACGCGCCATTCCGACTGACTTGTATAAAGCGGTGGCCGAGATCTTGGCCTATGTGTATCGCATGAAACAGGGTCATGAAGAGATGGCAGGATAACCCGGATGGCGACCTCAACGACAATGCCACAAGAAGACACCCCTCTCGGGTCGTATAGCGATTTCCTGTTGCCGTTGGGTGTCATTGGCATGT
>CAYMQW010000012.1:11037-14353 GCA_964392595.1 uncultured Nitrospiraceae bacterium | reverse complement strand
GGCCCGAAGATTGGATGCGAGATTGGTCAAGTTATTTTCTCGCGGGTCCTAAGGATAAGTGATCACGTTTTCCAGCCTTTTTGTTTGTAATTTGAAGATCCCGCACTCGAGGTAAAAATAATTTCCAGATTGTTGTCTCTGTGATATAGTCCGGCCATGAATTTCGTTCGATTTGGCATATTGCTTTTGTGGTGTGCTCTCAGCTCCGGCTGCGCTACCGGGCCAAGTCCCGTTTCGGAGGCACTTGCTCCGCAAATAGACAAGAGCGTGTCATTTGCTCAACTCCTCGAAAACCCTGATGCGCACGTGGGGAAAGTCGCGGTGTGAGGGGGGCAGGTGCTTCAAGCCAAGCGGCTCGCGGATGCGACACGCATTGAGGTGTCGCAGCTACCTTTGGGAGATTCGGAAAGGCCGGTTTCCCAACGCACCGCTTCTCAAGGAAGATTTCTTGCCTTTGAGAAAACATTCCTTGATCCAGCCACTTTGTCAGACCAGCCTCAAGTCACCATTGTTGGTGAAGTGACGGGCCTCGTGACTGCCAGCCTCGATGAGATGGAATACCGCTATCCCACTATTGCCATCAAACATATGCACGTCTGGGACGCTCAAGCTCAGGATCAACAACAGGGTTTCGGAGTCAGCTTGGGTATTGGCGGTGGAGGTGGCGGCTTCGGCGGAGGAATTGGAATCGGTACCGGATTCTAACACGTGAGCGTCAAAGCGTATCGTTAATTCTCCAGATCTCTAGACTCGCTTCCCTCCTGTCTATCCCTATACAGATATTTTATATTCCGCCGGTGGTGGTGAAAGTTCGCGGATATCGAGTAGGATTCCGCAAGCTTTAGCTTCCGAAGCGTAGCGGAAATTGCACGACCGTTTGCCACACGTCCTCAATACATTTGAAAATCAAGAGCCACCCTTGGCAACTGTCCGGTTTTTTGAAGAAGAAACACGTTCGGTCGAAGGAATAGGCTTCAATCGCTTCTTTGTCCTGATCCGAATGGGTCAATACGACAACTGGGATGCTGGCAAGGGGCTCATCACGCTTCAATTCATCCAGCAACTCTCGTCCGGTCATTCCAGGTACATCTAAATCCAGGAAAATGAGATCGGGTTTGGGGGCATCGAGATACGGATACTCTTGATGGAGATAGGCAAGGGCGTGGTCCCCGTCCTCGGCCTGCTCAATAATGACCGAAATAATTTGCCCGACCGTCATCGCTTCTTTTAGGCAATCCACTTCATAGCGATCTTCTTCAACCATCAATATGTTTATGTCTCGTTTCATCGTGGTGTGGCGATTTCGTGTTGATTGTCGGTCTCAAGGTCATGGAACGTTTGTTCGATAGTATTTTCGGTAGCCCAATTTTTTTCATGAAAAACCGTTCCATCAAAAAGAATTACATTAAATAAGAATGAATCGTTACCTCCGTAGGGGTTTATCTATCAGAGAGCACGAACGCGCGACTGGACTTTTGCTGAATGAGGGCCAAAGAACGGTTACTCCACCGACGATTGTAGAAAGGATACACCCAGTGCAAACGGAATTTCTTCAGTCTTTGAAGTATTGTCGGACCCTCCCAACCATACCCGTGTTGGCCATACAAATTCTGTCGATGTGCCAAGACTCCAAGGCCGATTCCAAAAAGATGGCTGAACTCATCAGTCACGATCCGGCTTTTGCCGCGAAATTACTCGGCCTGGCCAACTCCGGGTTTTATGCGCGAATTCAGCATCAGATTACCAGCCTTACCCAAGGTGTCACCCTATTAGGTCGAGAGGCTGTGGCCGTTCTTGCCTTTAGCTTTTCGTTGTATCGAAACTTACGTGGCGAAGAATTCGGCAGTTTTGATCATCAACGCTTCTGGCGTCGTTCAATTTTGGCCAGTATCGCTGGACGGGCCATTGCCAAACACGCGTCGTATGAGAACTATGAAGAGGTGTTTCTCGGCGCGCTACTCCAAGATATCGGGATGTTGGCCTTGAGTGTGGTTTCGGCGGATGACTATCCCCGAGTGGTGAAGGATGCCGCACACAGTCATCATCGCTTGCAAGAACTAGAGCAGCAACAGCTTGGCACTGATCATGTTGAGGTTGGTGTGTGGTTGGCCAACGAGTGGAATTTACCGAAAGTGTTCCAAGAGGCGATACGTCGGAGTCATTTACTAAATGGAACAGAATCTTTAGAAGAGCCCAACCAAATCGTGAAATATGTTGCGCTATCTGGCACCATCGCCGATATTTGGTGTTGGCCAGAAACTGACCAGGCCGTGCGTGAGGCAATGTCGGGCATTCAGACCCTCTTGAATGATGGAGGAGAGATGTTAGAGCCAATTCTGAGCGAGATTGCCGAAAGCATTCCCATGATCTCTGCCTTGTTTGAAATTGACTTGGGGGCTCCTGAGGAAATCCAACAGACCTTCCAAAAGGCCAAAGAAGTGCTCCTGAACACTAGTGCGGTCGAGTGTTGACCAGGATAGACCCAACCATTTCCTAACTCCTTCCTTTTTCGGTGTGCCTCATTGCGACAGAAATCCCATGGTAGAGCCAAGTTTGCCTCAATTTTCTTGCTGGGGTATGATTTTTTTCTGGTATGTGTGTTGAGAGTAGGTCGGGACTGTTCAAATATGCTAATGTCCACGATCCCAAAGTTAGTCAACCGATGGAGAATGATAGAATGGCAATGGTACAACCCTTTCGTGCTCTGAGGCCCAAACCTGAATTAGCCGCCCAAGTCGCTGCCCCGCCCTATGATGTTGTGTCGTTGGAAGAGGCGCGAAAGGTAGCCGAAGGCAATCCGTATTGTTTCCTTCGGGTGGGACGTGCGGAGTTGGAATTGGCTGATGGCGTCGATCCCTATTCAACTGAAGTCTATGAAAGAGGAGCCGCCAACCTTCAAGGTTTGATGAAAGATGGTGTCATGGCCCAGGAACCGCAACCCGTGTTTGGGGTGTATCGACAGCGTTGGGGCCAACACGAACAAACGGGGTTGGTCGCACTGGCGTCCGTGGATGAATACGATCGCGGGATTATCAAGAAACATGAACTCACACGTCCTATAAAGGAGAATGATCGGGGTCGAATCATTGAAACCCATGAGTCACAATCCGGGCCGGTGTTGCTGTTTTTCCGGCGCACGGAAAAATTTAAAAATTGGCTCCAGGATGTGACGGCGACGACACCGGATTCACAGTTTACCGCTGAAGATGGAGTGGAGCACACAGTATGGAGTCTTCGAGAGCAGAAGGCCATTCAAACAATGATTGATGATTTTGTTGGCGTTGAAACGCTGTATATCGCCGATGGCCACCATCGT
>CAYMQW010000012.1:0-11027 GCA_964392595.1 uncultured Nitrospiraceae bacterium | reverse complement strand
GCTGCGGCGAGTTGTGTGCGGGCTTCATGGTCCAAAGACCAAGGGTCGTCATCCCAGAATCATGAAAAGGGATTTCTGTCCGTCATATTTCCGCATGACGAATTGCAAATCTTGCCGTACAACCGTGTGGTCCAAGATTTACAGGGCCACATGCCTCAACAATTTCTTGACGCTCTAGCGCCTCACTATGATGTCCAAACAATTGCGAATCCAGGGGATGCTCCAGAAGCTGGGTTTGATATGTATCTGGATGGTCAATGGCATCGCGCGACGCCAAAGTTTTCAGCAGAGCAACAGGCAGCCATGAAGAACGATCCCGTGAGTGTGTTAGCGGTGTCGGTGTTGACCGAACGTGTGCTCCAGCCATTGCTGGGCATCCAAAATCAACGCTCTGATCCGAGAATAGATTTTGTAGGAGGCGTGCGCCCGCCAACGGAGCTAGCCGCGAAGGTGGATGGGGGAGAGTGGGCCGTGGCATTTTGGCTGTATCCCACGACGGTGGCCGAGCTCATGACTGTCTCCGATGCGGAGCGTATCATGCCACCCAAAAGCACATGGTTTGAGCCCAAACTTCGTGACGGGTTGTTCGTGCATTTGCTGCGTGATGGTTAGGGCAATTTTTAGATTCCAGGAATCGTTGCGAATCCTTTCTTGACAAAGTGCTTCTAGCTTCCCTAAAGTTTGGCTCCACATTGATATAAGCAGAGCACGGGTTCAGGGAAGAAGGTGCAATTCCTTCGCGGTCCCGCCGCTGTAACTGGAAACGAACCCCGCGGATGCCACTGTCACGGAAAGTTAGGGGTAAGTAGTTAGGAGTGAGGAGCATAAGAATGTTACTCCTGCCTACTCACTTTTCTCTCCTCACTGATCCCTGGTGGGAAGGCGCGGGAAGTAGGTTAGGATCCAGAAGCCAGAAGACCTACCCGAGCTAAGAATTCTGATTCATCTCGTTGCCTAGATGGTGGTTCAGAGTTCACGACCTTCGATCCCTCGTGGGCTGGGGAACGGGTGAGGATAAAGCTGCGGGTGCAATCCTCAGGGTCCTTCTAGGCCTTGGGGATTTTTTTGTTTTGGGTTTTTTTTCTTTTTCCCTCCACTTTTCTTCTTCAAGAATACGGAAACGGTTCCCACTCCTTATTCTTGCAAGCCTAGCTCTTACTCTGGTTATCTTACTGCTCTGTGAGCCTCTTATTGGATTTGCCGATCAATCGGGTGTGATTAAACGTCGTCAACAGGGAATTCTCACCGGTATGCCATTCATGGCCAATGTGGCTCCGCGGACGTTTGTGGATGATACAGGCCGAAAAATTTATTTATCGAACATTCCAAAGCGAATTGTCTCCCTGGCACCCAGTATCACTGAAATGTTGTTTGCTATTGGGGCTGGTGACTCAGTAGTGGGCGTGACGGAATTTTGCGATTACCCACCTGAGGCCTTGACCAAAACCAAAGTGGGAGATTCCCGTCCCAATCTTGAAGCCATTCTTGCCTTAGAGCCTGATCTCGTGTTGGCCATGGACGTCATTCGAGATGACGTGCTGAAAACGCTCCAGCAACTCAAGATCCCGTTGTTTATTTTGGAAGCGAAATCCCTTGAGCATGTGTATGGGCATATCAAAACTCTTGGACGCATGTTACATCGAGTCCAGGAGGCTAATGCCTTGGCGCATTCCATGCGGCAAGGCATTCAGGCCATTAGAGAACGAACCAGATTATTGCCGAAACCGCGTGTCCTCTATGTGCTCTATTCTCAACCGTTTATTACGGTTGGGCCAGGGAGTTTTATCCATCAACTTCTAGAGTTTGCCGGGGGAAAGAACATCGCCGAAAATGCCGGGCAAGCCTATCCGCGCTTAAGTATGGAAGTTGTACTGCAAATGGATCCTGAAATTCTCCTGTTCCCATCAATGGGTGGGAAAGGATCTCTAAAATCTGACAAGGATCAATGGACTCGATGGAACACGATGACGGCGGTTAAGAATGATCGTCTGTATTTTGTCCCGTGGACATTGATTAGTAGGCCGGGCCCGAGGCTCGTTCAAGGTCTGGCCGCGTTGGCAAAAGTCATTCATCCAGAAGAATTTCAGGGGAACTGAGAGGGCGTGAAAGGGACTGTTGAAAAAAGCCGCCAGCGGCGTTCTCGCCATTTTCCCGTGCTCACGTACAATGAGTACGCTCCACGCGTGAAAATGGCTGCGGCCTTGCTGGACGAACTTTTTTGAACATTCCCTCCAATTGACAATGCTTGGCGCAGCTGGGGACTTTATTGGCAATTGACTCAAAATATTCAAAAGAACGTGAACATCCATTGAGTCCTCATACGTCCAATCAACAAGTCGATGCCCTTCAGTTACACAATGTGGAAACGAAGGGTGGAACCATTGCATACCTTTCAGCTATTCGTTGGCTCACGAGCCTCTCAGTGTTGGGATTTTTAAGTGTGTTGGTCGGTGTGGGTTGTTTAACCGTGGGGGCTCAACCCATAAGTTTCGAAACGGTTCTTCATACAATAAGGTTGGCGCTTCAAGAGGGTCATGCAGATCTTGAGTCAGTAGGTGTTTCAGGAGTGATCCTGTTACAAGTTCGTCTTCCGCGTATCGTGTTGGCCTTTTTCGTTGGGGGATCCTTGGCGGCGGTGGGGGTTGGATTGCAAGCTCTTCTGCGGAATCCATTAGCCGAGCCGTATGTCTTGGGGATATCAAGTGGTGCGGCCTTTGGCGCGACGCTGGGCATTCTTTTCGGTATTGGTGGAACCGTCATGGGCCTTTCGGTTCTTCCGGTTTGGGCCTTTTTGGGTGGGCTTCTTTCTATCCTCGTGGTGTATCGAATAAGCGTCACGTATCGAATGTTGTCCGTGCATACCCTGTTGTTGGCTGGCGTCATTCTCAATGCGCTGTTTTCGGCATTAATCATGTTTGTGGTCTCCATCGCTGATCCGAGTCGGGCGTTCAAAATGATGATGTGGTTGATGGGGACGTTAAGCGCTCCGGAATATTCCACCTTGCTATGGCTTGGTGTGTTCTTGGGGGTTGGGGGCCTGTTGTTGTTTTGGTTAGCTCGACCGCTCAACATTCTGACCATGGGAGAAGAAACAGCAAGGGCGTTAGGGGTTGAGATTGAACGAGTGAAAAAACTCATCTTCGTCGTTGCGGCGTTAATGACGGGTGCCGTCGTTTCCATTGCCGGGCTGATCGGGTTTGTCGGAATGGTGGTGCCTCACACGGTTCGAATGATTGTTGGAGCAGACCACCGCCTCCTTTTGCCGGCGTCTGCTTTGGTGGGAGGCATGTTTCTCATGGTTGCCGATACCGTCGCTCGCACGGTGTTAGCACCGACTGAGTTGCCAGTTGGCGTCGTGACCGCCCTTGTTGGAGGCCCAATCTTTCTCTATTTGCTGGTGAAGCGACGGGCTGGAGTTGCGCTGTGAAGGAGATCTCGGAAAAACCCTTTGCCTTTGATGTTCGAAATCTGTCTTTTCGATACGATCATTCTCCCGAGAGTGGCTGGGCTCTGAGAAATTTACATTGTTCAATCGAGGCTGGAACGATTGTTGGTGTGATTGGTCCCAATGGATCGGGGAAAACATCGTTTCTTAAATTATTAATGGGCCTGTTGCGTCCTGAGTCTGGGGCTATTCAATTATTTGGCCAAGAGCTTCGGATGTTGTCGCCAGCAAAAATTGCACAACACATTGCCTTCGTTCCACAGGAGACCTCCCAAGTGTTTCCCTTCACCTTAGGGGAGTTGGTGCTCATGGGGCGGTTTCCGTTTCATCAAGCGTTTGCGGGGTGGGGCTGGGATTCACCGGATGACATTCAGCGTGCCACGCAGGCGATGAAAGACTTAGAGATTGACTCGTTGGCCGATCGGATGATGTCGGACGTATCGGGCGGTGAACGGCAACGGGCCATGATTGCTCGTGCGTTGACACAGGATCCTCAGATTTTGCTGCTTGATGAACCCACGGCCTTTTTAGATCTTCATCATCAGCTTGATATTGCTCGAAAACTACGACACCTGAATCAGGACCGTGGGTTAACAGTGATGATGGTATCTCACGACTTAAATCTTGCGAGTCAGTGCTGTGATCAATTGCTTCTCCTGAATCAAGGAGAAATTGTCATGCGCGGAAATCCGCAGGAAGTCATTCGGTCAGAGATTCTTGAACCGGTGTATCGGTGCGAAATTATCGTGGATCAACACCCACGATCACATGCGCCACGAGTGACTTTGCCCGTGTAATGTTCTCTTAGTTCCCTCGCCCCTTTGGGGAGAGGGTAGGGTGAGGGGTCTTTCCCTTCACATGTTTCTTTAACCATTCACGAAAGGAACGGGATCGAAAAGTACAAATGGTCTGTGTCGGGGAAGATGGTGCAAATCCATCACGGTGCCGCCACTGTAAGCGGGGAATAACTCTGCAGAAAAGCCACTGGCCATGGATGTTATGCGTGCAAGGCTGTTTTAACCCACACGCATAGGCTGGGAAGGCGCAGGGAAGTGATGATCCGCGAGTCAGGAGACCCAACTACCGTTCACTTCTCAACCCACCCTTCGAGCCAAAGGGAGGTCGATGTATGTTTGGAATTTTTCGTTTTATCTTCGTTTGTTCATGTATTTTTCTCTCTGTGTTATTTCCTGTCTCCTTTACCTACGCAGCCGAATCTCCATCCTCTACTGACGGTCAAGACGTGCAGCAGATGAATGAGTATCTCGTAAGCGATACACAGTTACCAAGTGTAGGTAAGTCAATTTTCTCTGTTCCCTCAAAGGTGACCTTGATTACCGCCGAAGATATCCGAAAGTCTGGTGCTAAAACAGTACAAGAGGCTATTCAATCGGCCACAGGAATCGTCTTTTATAATCAGATTGGCAATAATTTTCAGCAAAATATTGGTCTGCGAGGATTTAGTGCTGACCCTGTCTCAGCTATTAGTGTGTTTGTAGATGGGATGCGAATGAATGAACCAGGGTTCAATACCATTAATTGGGATTTGATCCCCTATGAAACCATCGAAAAAATCGAAATCCTTCCCGGGCCTACGGCACTATTTGGGAAAAATGCCTTGGCGGGAGTTGTAAAAATAACAACCAAAAAAGGGACGAAGAAGCGGCAGGTTACCGCTGATACGTTATTTGGTAGTTTTCAGCGTGAACGATATACGATAAATACAAGTGGTCTCATTGGAGAAAATGTTGACTATTATTTTAATTTTAGCCGTGAAACGGAAAATGGGTTCCGGGATGAAACAAATGCCAAAATTTCCAGGTTTTTTGGAAAAATTGGTCTTCACCCTACAAGAAATACCGACGTGGATTTTTCGTATACCTATGTAAAAGATCGTCTTCTTCAAGCGGGGACCTTAACCCTCGCTCAGGCATTTGCCAATCGAAATCAAAATACCAGTCCAGGGGATTTTGTCGATAGTGAGAATAATGTCGTTCGAGTCAATGCGAGCCAAAAATTGCCCTTTGGGTTTGCCGCTTCGGGTAATGCTTTTTATCGGAAGCTAAGTCGCCAAGGTTTTGTGAATTCAGGTGGAGGCTTCACGGTTAATAGCTTAGGGAAGACTGAGGTGAGAGGGGGGGCGCTGCAACTAACACATGAGGGAAATATTTTCCAGAAACGAAATGTTCTTGTGGTCGGTGGAGAATTAACCAGGAATAATTTTGCTACCCGAGGAGTTGCCTTTGGTACTCCAAATAACACTGCAACGGAAGAAGATATTGTCGGTTTCTATATCCAAGACACTTTCGACGTATTTTCAAATGTTATTCTCACCGGAGGATTTCGTTACGATCATGACCAAATCAGTTTCATGGACAAACTGACTCCATCGATCAACCAAAGCCGCCGATTCAATCGAATAACCTCTCGCGCTGGCATTACCTATATTGTTCAACCGGGAGCAAGTGTGTACTTTAGTTTTAGTGAGGGATTTCGAGTTCCAACTCCCCAAGAAATGTTTGCAACCATTGGGACCTCGAATCCAAGTTTGAAACCTGTCCGATCACAGAATATAGAAGTGGGAGCCAAGGCTAATCTTGGAAATTTTGCGACGGTTACGCTTGCTCTTTATCAGACAATTTCTCGTGATGAAATTTTCTTTACCTGTACGGTTTGCGTGTTTAGTGCTGGTGGTTTCGATGGGATGAATCGTAATATTAATAAAGCGCGTCGGCGTGGGTTTGAAGTGACTTTTAAGGGGTGGATTGGAAAATATTTTGATGGGCTTGTGAATTACACTTTTACAGAATCTCAGTTCAGGTCGGTTTTTAATATCTCAACCAGTGAAGTCATAGATGTAGGAGATAGTCTTCCCCTTGTTCCTAAAAATCGGCTTAGCGTGACGGGCAATCTGCACCCAACTCCAAATTGGACTCTATCCTTAAGTGGGCTCTATGTGAGTACCCAGTTTGTCCTCAATGATGCCGGGAATAATCAACCGCGATTGCCAGGTTACTTTGTGTTGAATGGCCTGTTCCAGGGGGAATTTTTAAGGGGTTTGTCATGGTGAATAATATGCTCGATACCGAGTATTTTTCCTATGGTATCTTTTCCACCTTCAGTGGCACTAATGTGGTCCCAGCAGCGCCAATTGCGGTGTTTGGAGGTTTGAGCTACGAGTTTAACGCATTTCCGTGGTAAGGTTAGCCATAAAACAGAATTTTTATGAACTACCCACGATTGGTTATTGCCGGGATGCATAGTGGCGTTGGAAAAACTCCGGTTTCACTTGCGTTAATGGCAGCGTTAACGAGGAAAGGACGTCGGGTTCAGCCGTTTAAGGTTGGACCCGATTTCCTTGATCCCACTCATCATCGAGCGGCCAGAGGGCGGCAGTCTTACAATTTTGATGGGTGGATGTTGGATCCGGAGACTACAGTGCTGCCTTACAAGTTCAGTGAATCCATGGAAGAGACAACATGCATGAGATTACGCCTGACTGACAAAAGCGTTCATCGACATGGCTGTTTCAGGAAAGTTTTTCACGATGCCCTTATCTTCTGTAACCAGGGTGGTGCGAAGATGTTGAGCGATGGTCACATATTCACAATCGTAGGCGGAACAGTTTGACTCAGCCGCCAATGATAAAACCGTCATTGACGGGACTTCGTATTCGTGATTAGCTAAAAAGTCTTCGGCTTCTTGTTGCATGGCGAGTGCATGATTCAATGCCAAGGTCTTCTTTCTCACATACAAAGCCAAGACATTTCTGAATTCGCTTCTCCACAAAACCGGCGTTACCCATTCTGAATCGACCTGTAAAGCTTTTTCTGCACGCGAGGTGTAGGTGGTCGGGAGGTACAGATACACAATGATGTTGGTAGTAACAACAATCACGCTCGTCCGCTGTTGATAGCTCGAGCAATGTCTTTTGTAGCGATTTTCCCGGAGCCGAAAGTGGCTCGAAGATCCCTGGCTTTTTGAATCCTGTCCTCGGGAGGGATTTGAGTCGCGAGCAACGTTCGCTCAAGACAGGAAATAATTTCATTGTTGATGCTTCGGTGGTGTACCTGTGCAGCCACCTTTAGTTGCTCGTATAATTCGTGCTTGATATTTTTGACGGTGATAGCTGGCATCGGGCGTACGCTCCTTTTGAGATTTGGGTGTAACGACTCAGGTCACTCCCCTTTTGGCTCATGACGGCGTTGCTGCGGTGCTCAAATCCTCACGTATCCCCAAATACGCTCCGGTTCTGCGCTCCTCGCGCCTTGTCCTGATCAAAAATTGAAGCTACTTGAGTCGTTACATTCGTGTTAAAATAACTTTACAGAAGTTGGATCGGCTTATAGTTTCATATTGGTATCAATATGGTATTGAACATACCGGAAGTCAATCATATTCGAATGAAGGTCACTGGGTGGGGGGCGACAAGGCCAAATGGTATTTGTATTCACTACTGTCCCGTTAAAGTTGCATGAATGATCGCTAACAAAATACACCGATGTTGCGAAACACCTGTCATTCTCTCACAATGGGTTTGCCCCCTCCAAAGGACAATAGTGTTTTGTGCAATCTATTCATAAGGACAATTGATGAGGATCTCTAAAGTTTATACGAAAACGGGTGATGGTGGTCGCACTCGACTGGCCGGAGGTCAAGAAATTGCAAAAGATGCGATTCGAGTTGAGGCGTATGGGACAGTTGATGAGTTGAATTCGATTATTGGTTTGGTTCGCGTGTTCAATCAGAAAGAGGGGAATACGAGTGATGCCTCCAAGTGTTTGGAGGAATATGTGAAATGGATTCAACATAAATTATTTGATATTGGGGGATTACTTGCGACCGCTCCTGGGCAAGAATTTAAGAATATGCCACAGGTGACTGTCCAAGATGTCGAGCAGTTGGAACATTGGATTGATCATTGCCAGGAAGATTTAGCTCCCTTGCAGGAGTTTCTCTTGCCGGGAGGAGGGTGTGTTTCAGGATTTCTTCATCAAGCTCGTACGGTTTCACGCCGCGCTGAACGTAAGTGTGTTCGCTTAGCCCGTGAGGAATCGATTTCTCCTCACATCATTCCTTTCTTGAACCGTCTGAGTGATGCATTTTTTGTGTTTGCGCGTTGGATTGCCCATCATACGGGAGAGCCAGAGTTTTTATGGGATCGATCAGTTACAAAAACATCATAGTCCTCAGTGTGCTGGTTCTTCTTATCATCGGTGGGTTTGTTTTTTCACAACGCAAGCCGGTAACACCGAATATCCTCCTCAATGATCCCAAGGCTGAAGAGGCGTTGGAATTAGTGCGTTCGCATCCGGCTCGAAATGCTCCGACTCTTGAGCAGGCGGTGGAGCAGTACCTTCAAGGATTGGAAGCCAAGGGGACGCCATTTCATAAAGGGGAATGGCAGGTCGGGAAGGAGCAACCGGGAGTGTATGCTGTTAGGATTCTGATTCGTGAAAAAGGCTTCAATCAATGGATTGAACGAGAGTTTGCCTGGCGGGTGATGATGAAGGATCAAACCATTCGCGTCATCTCGTTAGCGGCGATTTACTTTATGCCGTTTCATGAGTTGCCGCCCTTGCCTCATCAAGACCAGATCTCTTAGAGGGGCTGTTGGAAAAGGTCGCCAGCGGCGTTCTCGGCTCGTTGTCGAATCTTCGGGCTCACAGACTTGCCGCTCTTCGCGTCGTTCGCGCTCACGTACTATGAGTACACTCCGCGCGTCAACGGGCCTGCGGCCTTGCTGGACAGCCTTTTGCAACAGCCCATCTTTTTATGTGGAACAGTCCTGCTTTTCAAGGGCAATTTGTATAGTTCCGTCCTCAACTTTCACCGGAAAACACGATACCGCCCAATCATCAACAGGGTTTTTGAGACATTCTCCAGTTCGGACGTTGAATTTCCAGCCATGCCAGGGACATTGGACCTGATCGCCTTGAAGCGTTCCTTCGCCCAATGGCCCTCCAGCGTGAGGACAGGTGTTATCGAGCGCATACAGCTCCCCCTCCACGTTAAACAGCGCGATCCCACGGCCTGTGTCATCCAATTCTACAGACAGGCAGGATCCAGGGGGGAGATCGGACAATTTAGCCGCGTCAATATAGTTCAATTTTTTCCTTGCTCATGGTATGGCGTCATGACTAAAATAAAAGTCTAACAAGGTTGGTACCTTGCTGCAAGGGAGCGGCCTGTTGCCTCACTGCCTAGCCTGATGCTATACACACCCGCAACTAGATTACGGCGTTGGAACTGATGTGGAGGTCCGGGTAGCTGATGGAAATGACTCTCCTTCTGAATACCACCTATGAACCGTTGCGTGTGGTCAATTGGAAAAAGGCTATTACCTTATTGTGTCAAGATAAGGTCGAAGTTCTTGAGTTTTATGAGCGGGATATTCGTGGCGTGGCTATGTCTTTCAAGCTTCCCTCGGTGATGCGGCTCCTCAAGATCGTCAAGTTCAAATCTACCCATCGAGCCGTGAAATTTTCACGAATCAATATTTTTACGCGCGATAAGTATACGTGTCAATACTGCTGCAAGAAGTATCCTACAGAAGAGTTGACCTTCGATCATGTTGTGCCAATTGCCAAAGGTGGAAAGAAAACTTGGGAAAATATCGCGACTGCGTGTTGGCGGTGCAATAATAAAAAAAGTGGACGAACGCCGGCAGAAGCTCATATGCGCCTAAAAAAGAAGCCGGAGAAACCGCGCTGGAATCCAACGTTGACGATCATGATTGGGATTCGACAGGCGCCAAATAGTTGGAGAGATTACTTGTACTGGCATATGGAATTAGAGACGGATGAATAATATGTCGCTGTCTTCTTTTGTGTTCTTGTATAAGATGTGATGGAGTGAGTGCCGCTGTGTGATCCTGCCAGTGTGGTTCCTTTTTCAACCAATAGGTTAACAGGGATGGTGGCGTGGAGCTGATTGGCTGTTGTGGGTTCAAGAGATTTCAGCGACATGTATGGTGTATTGAGAAGGAGTCGTGATGAGTGAGAATGCAGGTTTTCAAATTTCTCTAAATATCCAGGGTCGGCTATGTGTGGTCATTGGTGGGGATGATGAGGCGTGTGAACGGATATCCCGCTTGCTGGAAGCGGGTGCGAAAGTTGTCGTCGTCAATCCCACCCTCAATACTCCTCTCAAAAAATTAACGGCATCGGGAAAAATTATACATCGTGGTAGGAATTTTCGATCCAAGGATACGCAGGATGCATTTTTAATTCTGAACCTGCTGCGTGAAGATACCGATCTGTCGAAATCGCTCTTTGACCTTGCCAAAACGGAGCGGTTCTTGGTGTGGTCGATTGATCAATCAAGCCGGTCAACTGTGATGATGCCGGCGGTGGTGGTGCGTGGTCCGCTCCGTGTCGCTATCAGTACCAGTGGTGCCTCACCAGCGTTGGCAAGTGTGTTACGTCAAAATTGCGAATCCTTTTTTGATGATGAATTCGGACGGTTCCTCGACTGGTTAGGATCATTACGCGAAGAACTCCAAAAGACTGAACTGAATGAAACAAAGCGCCGAGAGCGACTCAGGGAAGCTGTTGAGGGATTTGGTTTGACTGGGAAGGTG
>CAYMQW010000011.1:6944-14929 GCA_964392595.1 uncultured Nitrospiraceae bacterium | reverse complement strand
AGTTCCCAAACCTAGAAACGAAATCGCGCTTGACACATTTCAGAAAGGTGTATATACTCCTAATTGTGGCTCAAGCCCAACCACTTTCCGAACAACTTTTTTCTGTGCCGCAATGCGTGTGTTTTAATTTCCGAAAAGCGGCACGCTGGATCACACAGTTGTATGATGAGGCCCTACGCCCCACAGGCCTTCGTGCCACGCAATTTTCTCTGTTGGCGGCGACCAACCATCTTGGAACGGCCACCATCAATCAATTAGCCGAGGTCATGGTCATGGACCGGACCACCTTAACTCGTAATCTGAGACCGTTGGAAAACCAGGGGTATATTCATATTCACCCGGGACAGGATCGCCGACAACGAGAGGTCAAATTGAAACCAGCGGGGAACAAAATTTTAGAACAGGCCATGCCATTGTGGGAAGGCGTCCAAAAACAGGTTGTGGAAGGTTTGGGCAAAGATCGGACGGCTCGTTTGTTGAAGGATCTTTGCCATGCTACTACGCATACTGAGATGAGCTAAAAAAATTTACCGAAATATGTGTAATTACACTTTAAGCAATACAGGAGTTCCACCATGCCTACATTATCTGAGTTGCCAATGATCCAGGAACAACGTCAATCGGGGGGCAGTTGGAAGGTTTCACCATCCGTCCCTCAATTGAATAGTGCTCGACTGCGTCAATGGTGCCTGGACGCAGGTACCGACGATGTGGGGTTTGTTGCCCTCGATCAACCCGAACTGGATAAGGACCGGGCGGACATTCTTCAGGCTTTTCCTCGCACCAAGACCCTCATCAGTTTTGTGGTCAAAATGAATCGTGAGCCTATCCGAAGCCCGGCCCGTTCAATTGCCAATCTGGAATTTCACCACACCGGCGATCAAGTTAATGACGTCGCCCGACATATCGTCAAAAGTTTAGAAGTCCAGGGAATTCGTGCATTGAATCCCGCCATGGGTTTTCCCATGGAAATGGACAAATTTCCGGGAAAGGTCTGGGTGGTTTCGCATAAAACCGTGGCCGTGGCCGCTGGTCTTGGCCAAATGGGCATCCATCGCAATGTGATTCATCCCAAATTTGGAAATTTCATTCTGCTCGGAACGGTGTCAATGGACGCAGCAGTGACCGAGACTAGCGAACCCATCACCTACAACCCTTGCCTGGAGTGCAAACTCTGTGTGGCTGCTTGCCCGGTGGGCGCCATAGGCCAAGACGGACACTTCAATTTTTCAGCCTGTTACTCCCACAACTATCGAGAGTTCATGGGTGGATTTACAGATTGGACTGAAACTGTGGTAGAAAGTAAAAGTGCCAAAGACTATCGCAGCAAAGTCACCGATGCGGAATCCTCCTCCATGTGGCAGAGCTTGTCGTTTGGTGCCAATTACAAAGCGGCCTATTGTTTAGCCGTGTGTCCAGCAGGAGAAGATGTCATCAGTCCCTTCAAAGCCAACCGAAAAGAATTCGTGGCTGATGTGGTGAAACCTTTACAGGCAAAGGAGGAGACGGTCTATGTTGTGCCAGGGACCGATGCCGAGACGTATGTGGCCAAGCGCTTCCCGCATAAGCCCATGAAACATGTGGGGAATAGTTTGCGACCAGGAACCATTCAAGGCTTCTTGGATGGCCTGCCACTCGTCTTTCAACGGGACAAATCCAAGGGGTTGGAGGCTACCTATCATTTTACCTTTACGGGCAAGGAATCCCGATCAGCCACGGTGCTGATTCAAAACAAAAAGTTAGTTGTGCGTGAAGGGCATGAGGGGCAAGCCGATTTGCGCGTCACCGCTGATAGTGAAACATGGATTGGGTTTTTGAGGAAAGACCGTAATTTAGTCTGGGCAATTTTAAGAGGGAAGATTCGGGTGAAAGGGTCGTTAAAGCTTTTTCAGGCTTTCGCCCAGTGTTTTCCGTCCTAAACAAACAGGTTCGATTTATTTGAATGTGAGGCGAAACTTCGCATTATAACACCATTCTTTCCCAAAAAAAATTCCCCTGGTACAATTTGAATCAAGGATTTTTATGGCCAAGATTTCCAAATGTCTAGATACCAATATCGAAGGTAACTTTTTTGTCGACTCCACCTGTATCGACTGCGATACCTGTCGCCAGTTAGCCCCGACGACCTTTGTCGAAGATGGCGACTACTCCTCAGTGTTTCATCAGCCAAAAGACCAGGCTGAAGAGTTTGAAGCCTATCAAGCTCTCATAGCCTGTCCAGTCGGGTCGATAGGGGTAGTAGAAAACAATGACTCCCAATTCACCAAAGCCAAAACGTCTTTTCCTTTAGAGTTGGAAGCAGGGGTGTTTTACAATGGATTCAATTCTGAGAAATCCTTTGGGGCAAACAGCTATTTCGTGCAACACCAGGGAGGGAATTGGTTGATCGACTCGCCTCGGTATCTGAAACACCTCGTCGATGCCTTCAAAGACCTTGGTGGGATTCGGTACATTTTCTTGAGTCACAAAGATGACGTGGCGGATGCGGCTCGATATGCCAAAACCTTTGGGGCAACCCGAATCATCCATCGAGCAGATGCCCATGCCATGCCTGATGCCGAATGGATTGTGGATGGAAATGCGACGATTCAGTCCGGTCCCGAGTTTACATTGATTCCAGTTCCCGGGCACACTGAAGGATGCCTGGCTTTACTCTACAAGAACCGATTTCTCTTTTCTGGAGACCATCTCTGGTGGGATCCGCACAAAGAGCAATTGAGAACGCCCTCATATTTTATTTGGGATAAGACGCAATTGCTGCAATCTTTGTCACGCTTGTCCAAGGCGACGTTTGAATGGGTGCTTCCAGGCCATGGGCATCGGGTCCATTTCGATAGCGCAATTATGCAGCGCCATTTGAAGGCGTTGGTCGAATCGCGTTCTTCTACGTCCTAGTCCTTCCGTTGGTTCGTTAAATTCTTTCTTCCCTTTAGTTCTATAAGCCCATCAACCGATAAGAATCTCAAAGAGTATCACGTATTTTCGTGGAAGGAGCTATGACATGATTACGGCGATTGGAGACGTCTTACGGCGTTGTTATGAACGAGGCTGGATTACTACGCGAGATGGAAACTGTAGTTTAAAACGTGCGCGGAGTGTGTATTTGTATATCACACCATCAGGGTGTCGGAAGACCATCATTCACCCCGAACATATGGTGAAAATTAAATTGAAAGATGGGCATTTTCATATTCCTGAAGGCTCAACTCCTTCAGGCGAACTGCACATGCATTATTTACTCACCAAGGATTACCCCAAAACCCGAGCCGTGGTTCATGTTCATTCCACACATGTGGTGGCGGCTATGTACCGAGGGTTTGACCTTCCCAAACTCTGTGAACAGTTTCCGGAGATCCATCGGTATACCCGAGTCGGCTCTTCGGTCCCGTTTCTTCCTGCCGTCAGTGCCCAATTAGGAGAAGCAACGGCCGTGGCTTTGGGCGTCTCTGAAGCAAACCCTGCCGGTCAATATGACATTGTGGGGCTGGCCAATCACGGCGTGTGCGCGATCGCCTCCAATCCCTGGTCAGCCTATGAGCACATCGAACGACTCGATCATATTTGTGAGATTGTCCTGAAGAGTGGGGTCTCGCCTTAGGGATCGTGATGCGTAAAGTGTGATGCGTGAACCGTCAATGAAAGAACTTTTCCCTGTCTTACGCTTCACGCATTACGCCTCCCGTTCCCCGCTTTGCCATCACATTCAGCCATCGCCCTTTGCGTTCGCGGTTACTCACCGTCTGTAAAGAGATGATGTGCCATCCCGCCTGTTGAAAGACTTTCTGTAATTCTGGCTTTAACCATTTGCACATGTATCGGCCAGGAATCCATTGGTCAGGCAGGAACCCGGCTCCTTTGCCATGAAGAAATGTCGCGGCAAGAATGCCACTGGGACGAATGAGGGCGCGAACCTGTCGCAGCACTTGTTTGAGTGTTGTTTTTGGGAGATGAATCAACGAAGCCGCAGCCCAGATACCGCCAAAGCTTTCTGGTGAAAAGGGAAGGTATTGTATATCGGCCTGAACCAGAGGCAACTTCGGACTTCGCCTTCTTGCCCTTTGGAGAAAGGGTTGTGTGAGGTCAAGGCCCACGACGTGCAACCCTCGTTGTCGAAGATACCGGCTATCCTGGCCTGGGCCGCACCCCAGGTCTAGGACTGGCGTGCGTGGAGGTAGATTCTCAATCCAGACTTGGAGGTGGAGAGGTATTCGATAGATACGACGATGCCATTCCTTGAGATACACTTCTGACCAGGAGGTATAAGCCTGGATCGTCTGTTTCGTGTTGGATCGAAGGGCTCTCATGGGTGGTGAATTCAACACTGAATAATGTTCGTGCTCATTCATATTCATCAGCAGGGTTTGTGAAAGTGAGTGCCAGGAACAGCAAGGGAATCACGCACTATCCGATAAAGAGAGAGAGAAAGAATGAAAAACACGTAGACGCAATCTTTATCCTGAACGACTATTTCTGAAGGGTCATTTCTTTTACCAATAGAACGGTGTTTTATGGTCATGATCACCAAATGGCTGGCTCACAACCTTCAGGTTGCATTAGGAATGTTGTGGGTCGTCCTCTTCCTTTCGGTGTTTTCCCTCATCGGGAGTGTGTTAGGGCCACAGGCTCCTTTACATGCTGAAGAATCCGATGTTGCGTCTGCTAAGTCTGCGAACGCTACTGTTGCAACCAAACCCCAGCGGTGGACGATCCTTTGTGAACGAGACGATGGTACACAGGGGGTCTTTCGCATCTTGTCAAACCTGACCGACGAGGGGTCATCGCTGGAACCCATGTCACCTGCCGAAACCGGTGAGGCGACCAAGGAATCCTCATCCCAAGAAATGGAAGACGAAACCCCCGAGATCCCAGACGAAGATCCTTTTGGCAATTCCACGCTCCACTGTGGGAGGCTTCTCACGCTCTTGGCCCTTTTTGGGACTGAAGAAACTTCGACCCCTTGAACTCTCGCTAGTTGCTCGTATCCCGTCGTTCGTATCTCGTAAAAAAGGGATGCGAACGACGAGATACGTTTGTTTCTTCCGAGATACGCTTCACGCTTGCGCGCCAGAGCGCTACAGCGCGCAGATGCGAGTTACACTTCCGAAGATACGTGTGTGTCCTCCCCCCGGTGATTCCCCAAGAAATCCTCGATGATGAGATACACCGAGGGAACGATGGTGAGAATAATCACCGTTCCGAATAAAATACCAAACCCAAGTGAGATGGCCATGGGAATAATGAATCGAGCCTGAAGCGCTGTTTCAAATATCATCGGGGCTAATCCAAAGAATGTGGTCAAGGATGTGAGGACAATGGGGCGAAAACGTTTCATGGCTCCTTGAACCACGGCTTCAATTAACGGCATCTGTTGTTCATCGCGAAGTTGGTTTGTCGCGACAATCAACACCAATGAATCATTGATGACCACACCCGCCAACGCAATGATTCCAAAAAAACTGATAATGCTGAGCCCATAGCCCAGGAGGTAATGCCCGCCCACTGCGCCGATTATTCCAAAGGGAATGCTGAGCATGACGATGAGTGGTTGCACGTAACTTCTAAACGGAATGGCCAACATTCCATAGATGAGTAACATCGCCAAACTGAACCCTATCGCCATGGCTGACAGCGATTCTTGCTGGGAGGCTCGTTGGCCTTCCAGCGAATAATTGAGGCCTGGGTATTTTTTCTGTATTGCTGCTAATTCATTCGTGGTGATTTCCCCAAGAATGGTATTGGCGTTGGAAGTTTTTTCATCTACGTCCGCAGTCACGGCCACGATACGGCGCCCGTCTCGGCGTTTAATCTCGGTGAAGGCATGTCCGGGTTCAATGTCGGCTGCTTCCGCCAGGGTGATCTCTCCACCTTGTTCTGTCAGAAGTACCAACTGTTCCACCGTGTACAACGAACGGCGTTCCTCTTTGGGTAACCGAACCATCACTTTGACTTCATTGCGCCCGCGTTGTTGCCGAAGGGCTTCCACTCCGAAAAATGCACCACGAACTTGTCGAGCCAAATCCATCGCATTCAAGCCGAGGCTTTGTGCCTCCGGTCTGATCTGAAAACTCATTTGAGCTTTTCCTCTGGACACGCCGTCATCGATATCCGCCACACCACTATAGTGAGAGAGGGCTGTGGCTAACTCCTGGGCCGCGGCTTCTAGAATGGGTCGTGAACGATGCGTGAGTTGAATATCAATGGGAGCACCGCCGGATGGACCAGTCTCCGCTTTAAACGTCAGAGACTCTAACCCTGGGATTGTCCCCATAAAATCACGCCAGTCGTGGCTAAATTGACTGCCGCTGACATTTCGTTGGTCTGCCGGAACCAGAAACACCATCATGCCCACCAGATGACTGCCGGCGACGGCACTCGATCCATCCCCCGGGCCCAATCGAGGCAAGGGCGTTCCGATTTGGGCATAGATTCCCCGAAGAATCGAATCCCCGCCGTGCTTCTCAATGCTCGCCCTGGCTCCCTTCAGCATCTGTTGCAGGACTTCACGAGAGGATTCTATCGGTGCGCCATACGGCAAGGTAGCTTGGGCCATGATCAGTTCAGAATCAATGGCTGGGATAAAACTAAAGGGGATATGTCCACCCGCCACTGTGCCAAGGGCTAAAATCAAGATGGCTGATCCGATCGCCAGGGTCAGGTATTTATTGGCAAGGACGACTCTGAGGAATGGTTGATATCGATCGTTGATAAAATGTTTCATGTGCCCGCTAAACCAGATACGGGGAGCATCCATGACATGCCAAAACCGTGATGCGGTCTTTGTGGCCGAGAGATGAGCCGGAAGGACAAATAACGATTCAATTAAGGACACCACAAAGACGGCCACGACTACTGCAGGTATCTGCCGCATAAAATTTCCCATGGTGCCAGGCACAAAAAACAATGGGAGAAACGCCGCAATGTTGGTCAACACTGCAAAGATAATCGGGCTTGAAATTTCACGCGCTCCGGCAATGGCCGCTTGAAGATAGGGCAGGCCTTCTTCGCGTTTTTGATACACGATTTCTCCAGCCACCACCGCATCATCCACGATGATTCCCAACGTGATGATAAAGGCAAACAGGGAAATCATGTTGATCGACGCGCCAGTCAAGGGGATAAACAAGAACGAACCGATGATGGAGGTCGGCAATCCAACCGTCACCCAAAAGGCGAGTTTGAGATCTAAAAATAAACCCAAGAGCAACAAGACCAAGATCAATCCGATACCGGCATTCTTGAGCAATAATTGCATCCGATCACGATAGACTTCCGATTGATCATTCCACACAGCCAGACCGATACCTGCAGGCAACTCGGCCTGAAATTCATTAATGTAGTCATGCACATTATCAGAGACCGACTGTGGCGATTCATTGCCGGTACGGTAGACTTTGACCTGAAGGGCTCGTTGCCCGTTGTAGAAGGCTTCTTCGTCCGTGTCTTCGAAACCGTCCGTAATCGTGGCAATATCTTCCAACCGAATGGTTGCGCCATCGGCGGTGGACACAACGGGGATCTCCGCATATTCTCGCCCAAAATCGCGTCGCTCTTTTGTGCGAAGCAAGACTTCACCACTCGTGGTTTTAACCCCGCCGCCTGGCAATTCAATGGCCGCTTCTCGAATTTCCTCTGCGATACGATCGAGTGTGAGGCCATACGCGCGAAGGTGGCGTTGCGGCACTTCAATGGAAATCTCCCGGGGACGGGCAACGCCTAATTCCACCAGGGTAATATTGGGCCGCTGTAGCAAATCGTCACGAATGCGTTCGGCGACGTCCCGGAGGATCTGTTCCTCCTGATCGCCATAGACCATGAGCGTCAAGACCTGATGACGCACCTTCACCAGACTGATAATGGGTTCCTCTGCCAGCTCGGGAAACGATTGAATGCTTTCGACTTCGTTATTCACGTCCTGCAGGATGCTATTCGTATTGACTCCATTCAGCAGCTCGATTTGAATTAACGCCCTACCTTCGCTTGCGGTT
>CAYMQW010000011.1:0-6934 GCA_964392595.1 uncultured Nitrospiraceae bacterium | reverse complement strand
GGTGACGGTTTTCACGCCATCCAGGCCTCGCACCGTGTCTTCAATGGACAGCACAATGCCTTGTTCGACTTCTTCCGGGCTGGCGCCGGGATAGGCCACGGACACTCGAATCACATCGACCTCGAATTGGGGAAACACTTCCTGCTTGACTTGTGTGCTGACGAGCAGCCCGCCCAGAATAAAAATGACCATCACAAGATTCGCCGCGACCGTGTGTTGGGCCATCCAGGCAATGGGACCGGAAGGAATAGGATGTTGGTTGCCGGAGGACATAAGTGGGCTTATTCGCTTGGGGATTCTGAAGAAGTCGATGGAGTGTCAGTGTCAGACGAAACGGGTTTTGGCAGAGAAGGCTTTTCAGCGGACTCGACTAAAAGGCCGGGAATCGCCGCGGGTAATTGACTCGTAATAATCTGATCACCTTCCTCAACGCCATGGCCTATGAGAACCGAGTCTTTTCGAGACAAGACGATCTCGACGGAACGAATTTCCAACTGGTTGTTCGCATTTTTCACCCACACACGGTTCCCTTCCCGAATGGTATTGCGAGGCAACACCACGATGTCATGGAGGAGAGGGCCTTCGATTTCGACCCGAACATATTCTCCCAGTAACAGCGGACGACGGTCAGCCTTAGCCGGTTCCAACTCAAGTGGATCAGGAATGGACACCAACACCTGAGCCATGCGACCGTTTGGTGTGACATCGCCCAGAAGCTCGACCACTCTGCCGATTCGGACTACAGGTTTACCTTGGCCAATTTCGCGAATGAGGCGGACGCGCGATCCAAGCCGTGTTCGTGAGCCAGGTCCAGGCCTCGGAATAGAAATCCATTCGAGTCGATGAATCGGGACGCTCACCTGGGCTCGAAACTCATCAGTCCCCACGAGGGTGGCCACGGAACTTTGTGTGTTGACCAATTGTCCCACTTCCACTGATTCGGATAGCACCAGGGCATTGAACGGAGCCCTCAGAATCGTTCTCTGTAAATCCAGCCGCGCTCTGGCCAAACGGCTTTTGGCGGCTTTTAAGGCGATTTGTTTCTCTAGGAGGTGGGGCTGGCGAAGGGCTAATTGTTTGCTCAGTTCACTGATTTCGCCGATTCTGGGTCTTAACAATTTCCATTCGCGTTGGGCTACCGCTTGGTTGCCAAGTTCGACTTTCAAATCAAATTCTGCCTTGGCCAATGAGGCTCGTTCTTCATCCACGGCAAATTGATAATCGCGTGGATCGATTTGAAACAACGCAACGTCCTCGGGAATGATCCCGCCTTTTACCAGGTCGGGATTTTGTTGAACCACAAGACCGCCGACCTCCGGTTGTACGGTGATTTGTTGATGAGCTTGAACCGTGCCAAATGCCGTGATCACCGCGCGTTCATCTTGCAGATGGGCCGTGAGTACTTCAACAAATGTAGCCGTATTCCCTCGTGACGTTTTTGGGACGCTGGGGCGACTGGCAATGAGGATCTGCGCCCCGAGCACGGCGAGTATCAAAATAAGAATGGGCAGGACAATTCGAAGAGCTTTGGATTTCTGCTCGGTCGAGAAGGAGGGTCCCTTCATTGAAACTTATCCTGCATCGCAATGTCTTGGGCTGCGGGTTCCGGATTCCAACCCCCGCCGATGGCTTTATAGACTTGGACCACCGCCACGAGTTGATCACGTTGGGTTTGGGCCAACGTGATCTCAGCATTAAATTGTTCCCGCTGTACCACTAAGACATCCAAATACCTCGCTTGGCCGTTGAGATATTCAAGTCGTGCAAGATGAAGCGCTTCCCGAGATACCTCAACCAGGTGTTCTTCCGCCGATCGGATCTCACGAGTTTTTTGATGAAGAATCAATGCGTCTTCTACTTCACGAAAGGCTTGTTGAATGGTTTGTTCGTAGGTAATAAGGGCCTGCTCCTGTTGGGCTTTGCTCACTTCCAGGTTCGCTCGATTTCGGCCGGCGTTAAAGATTGGCACGGTAATCGACGGGCCAAGAGCCCAAATGCGTGAGGATCCAATAAACAGATCCGAGAATTCTAAACTTTGTGCGCCATAATTTCCTGTGAGACTGATCTGTGGGAAAAAGGCTGCTTTGGCTACCCCGATTTTGGCATTGGCCGCGACTAACTGTTGCTCGGCTTGTTGGATATCCGGACGTCGCTCAAGGAGCGCCGAAGGCAGTCCTGCGGGAACATTTGGAGGCAGGGTTTGATCACGCAAAGAAGACCCGCGAACAATGGTTGTCGGATTCCGTCCGATGAGAATGCTAAGTTGATTTTCCTTCTGGCCTATTTGACGTTCGAGGTTAGGGATCACAGCCTGGGCGCGAGCCACTTCCTGATCCGCACGACGAATGTCCAGCGTCGAACTTTGCCCCATGAGCTTTCGCAACCGAATAATATCAACCGACTCCTGCCGGGTCTTGAGTGTGAGTTTGGCAATCTCCAGTTCTGCATCCAACTCTTGAAGATCGAAATACGCCTGGGCCATATCACTGACGAGTGTCAGGACTACCGTTCGCTTCGCCCATTCTTGCCCAAGCAACTCGGCTCGCGCTGCTTCCGTGGCTCGCCGAACCTTGCCCCATAAGTCAATTTCAAAGGAGAGGTCTACTGTGGCTTTGAATTGATTCGTCGTAGGACCTTCACGATTTCCTCCTCCCTGGATACCGAATTGGCGAGCCACGGCCCCCGAAGTTTGGTTGCGTTGAAGACTCGTGTTGCCATCAATCTGGGGAAATTGATCAGCCCGAGTGGCGCCGAATTGGGCGCGAGCCTCTCGTACACGTGAGACAGCCAAGCGCAAATCTTTATTTTCGATCAGGGCTGATCGAATGAGAGATTGTAGATGGGCGTCCTGAAAGAGGTCCCACCATCCAAGGTTGGCTAAAGAAGCCTCATCAGCTCCTGATCCGGGTTGTGAACGAAACGCTTGGGGATCGTCCACCACCGGACGTTCATAATCCGGCCCCAAGGCACACCCGACCACTGTACAGAATGAGGTAATTATAATAAGTAATCCACGCATGAATCCCGTGCTGATTATACTCCTAAAACCTAGTCGATTGCCGACACAGGCACAAGGGGACAACATAGTAAAATTACGGGGCCACGCTGTTGCCTAAAAGTGTGGGGTTTGGAGCCGCGAGAGGATTTCGTGTTCGAAATGTTTTAAAAAAATATATCCGCAGGCCTAGGGCACAAGGGGGCAAATTCTTAGGATTTGAAAACCCATGGATACTCTTAACCAGGATTTAAAAGTTTCAGAACAAAATCTGGATTTCATGATAATCCAATGGGTGCTTAGCAAAACTCATCATGGAGTTATCGTATTCTTTATTTTAAACAGTTAGGCTTAACATGTCGGTTGATTATCAAAAGTGCTTCATAGTTGCTGGGTAAGTTTTTAAGAGAAGCCCACCAGGGAGGAGGCTCCGTTGGGTGAGGAGGGCTCCATTCGGTCGTTTTCTCGCTGGATACAGGAGAAAAATTCGTTCTTACCAAAAGGTTTCGATGATTAAAATCTGCGCCTCTAAGGTCAGGGCAATGGGCTCTTATTTCATTTATCATTTCGATGACCTCTTGCGGCGGGTTACACTCTCCAACGTATGCGATTCCCTGAACAACCTTCGTAATGACAAAGGCTGCAATGGGATTGGGTGTAGCACAGCCAACCCATTTTGTTTCTGGAATTCTCGATAGCAATTTATCTACGAGATGAGTGGCCACATTTTTTCTTCGATGGTTCGGCATTACTGCAACCGAATCTATCCACCCGACCATGCCGTTACTATAGTTTATTACTCGGGCATATAAGTACCCAACAATGTCATCCATTGGAGGCTGGGCCACGATAACGTGATCAGTACTTTCAAGTCGCGTTTTGGTGGTTTTTGGTCCTAGCCTATATGGCTTGCCGTCTGGATTATTACCGAAACTATTACTGAAAATATGAGAGATAGCCTTGACTACCTCGGGAGTATTTGCTGCCTCTGTTGCGGGGTAATACTGGAAGTTGTACGCGTAATCCTGTCCCATACTTAGTTAATGAAAATGCCTGTGATTGTTAAGAGAAATAAGCTTTTTTGCAGGAGTACTTATTTACTAGCGCTTAATAACCAGTAGGGCTTCAAATTCATTAGGAAGATGCTCTATCTGTTCCCACCATGTCGGGGCATCTTTTGGCTCTCGTGGGCTCCATTCTCGTTGGTCGGAACGAGATAATGGGCTAAAACCTGTTTTGATTTTGAAATTTGCTTGGTCAACAGAACATCCTCGGAGATCAAAGCAATTCTGCTGGATTTCTTTTAAGATTTGGTAGATGTAGTGGGGAACGGACTTGGGGCCTATGTGAGCTTTTCCAGGGACAACATTAAGGACAATATAGGCCGCTATAGGGTTAGGGGTTGCACATCCAAAGAAAAAGGCACCTTTTGTTGCCTGAAAAAATTTTTCAACTAAAGCGGTGGCAATCCCGTGTCTACGGTAAAGGGGAAGCACTGCCATCGATTCGATCCATGTGATTCGCCCATATGAAGAAGGGATTTCTTTTCCGAAAAGGTACCCCACGCCAAATATTTCGTCCCCTGCAATAAATAAATAATCGGTACTCATTAACCTTTCTGTGACTGATTTTGGACCAAGTCTGTAAGGTTTTCCGTCTGGTCGGTACCCAAAACTTTCATTAAAAATATGAGATACAAGTTTTACCAACCCCTCATTCGAAGCGGCATTGGGCCCAGAGTACATTTCAATGGGGTTAGGGACTACAGAAGAACTTGTTTCTTGGAAGGAAATATTTCCCCTTTTTCCGTTAACTGCGTAGATTTTTTCAGCAGAAGTGTTTGGCGAGGTTTCTTGTAAATCGAATAGGTTTGTTTGTTCCGAAGTGTCCACCTGAGTTTCCTTCAAGATGGTTTGCAGAATGAGATTGACAGTACATTTAAGCTTGCTCCTTACCATGGAGTCAAGTAATTAAATACTACTTAAAAAAATAAAATGTTAGTTAAAAACGTATCCAATGGATGGGGTTCAGGTTCGAGCGCTTCCACCGGAATTACAGTCAACGTGACACATGCCATTATGAATAGTCGTAAAATGATGATTGAGTTTTAAGCCGTTTGCGTTGTGTTTTCACCGTGCGCGTTCCATGAAATATTTGTTGGTCGAGATGAACCAATATGGAGGAAGACAGGCTCTAATGGGATAAAATGTTCTCGAGGCACAAACGGAGTCGGAAAATTCATTGGAATCAGTCACCTCCAAATCCAACGCATCTTCATGTGGTACTTCTCCGTCATTGTATCACAAGATGGATAGGGGGATTTCATGGAAAAACCCTAGCTAGACCAATATAACCTCTTTTTTATTGACAAGGGGCAAGGTGTCTGCTACGAATAATGCTAGGTGACAGAGTGGTCACTTCGGCATTTTTTCAGAGTGGCTTGCGGGACAATGGGCGTCCTTCCCCAACGGGTTTTGGGAAAGGGCGTTTTTTTTGCTCGTAATGTGTTGTACGTCGAATGCTGATAGAAATAGGTGTACCGTGGAATCTAAAGATTCCATGCCCAATTGGTCGATAAGATACGTAGGCAAAGGCGCCCGTTCAACCAGGGAAAAAGTCCTTCCTTATTTTCTGGTCAACTAAGGCGCCTTTTGTATGTCGAGAATAAAAATAAATTATGATTTCTCATCCTGAAATCACTCAACCGGATTTGCTTAAACAGATCCTGAACACGTTGACTGGTCTGGGTTCCCCTGAACGGCGCATTGATCAGGCGTTAGCGTTATTGGGGCACGAGCCATTTCTTTCTCTCAAACCGTTGAAAGGAGCAAAAGCCCAAAAAACCATGCCGGTTCTGATTGGGAAGAGTCAGGTCATGGAAGTGTTACATGCGGCGATTCGCCGGATCGCGAGTACGTCTGCAACTGTCTTGATTCGTGGGGAAAGTGGGACCGGCAAAGAACTCGTGGCGCGAAGCCTCCATGTTTCCAGCCGTCGTGCGGGCAACCCATTTGTCGTGGTGCATTGTGCCGCCGTTCCTGAGACTCTGATCGAAACGACCTTATTTGGTCATGAGCGTGGCGCTTTTACGGGAGCCCATCGACTGAAAAAGGGTCGCTTAGAGCAGGCAGCCGGGGGAACGTTATTTCTTGATGAGGTCGGGGATATTCCCCTTTCCACGCAGGTCAAACTCCTTCGTGTGCTGCAGGAAAAAGAGTATGAACGGGTGGGTGGCAGTGAGACGCTGCATGTTGATGTTCGCGTCATCGCGGCCACGCACCGGAATCTGGAAGCCATGGTGCAAGCCAGAGAGTTTCGGGAAGATTTGTACTATCGCCTTAACGTCGTCCCGTTAGTTTTGCCGGCGTTGCGTGATCGCACGGGCGATGTGCCGTTGCTCATTCGACACTTTTTGGCCAAGTTCGATCAAGAACCTCGCCAGGGTCTAGAATTGGCACAACCCATGGTGGATCTCTTGAACGCCTATCATTGGCCGGGCAATATCCGGGAGCTGCAGAATTGTATTGAACGGTTGGTGGTCCTGTCCGAATCCACCATTATCGATGTCGATTCCATTCCGGATTCGCTGACTTCGTATTTTGAACATATGCGGGTGGCTCGCACCCTCCCAAGAGCAAAAGCGCCCCACGCGTCTTCTTATCAAACGCTTCCAGCCCGGTTAGATGCGATTGAACGTGATCGTCTTCGTGAAGCGCTCACCAAAGCCGGGTGGGTGAAAGCCAAAGCCGCCAGATTGTTAGGGATGACCACTCGCCAGATTTCTTATCGAATGCAAAAGTATCAGCTTGTTGAGGAAGTTTAACCCGCCTTAGCCAGGAAAAACCGCTCTGATTTAGCCGCCCCTACAACCGAACGATTTTGTCAGGTTGCGAACAAACGGGTCCGTAATGAACAAGATTGTCAGAATTCATTATCCTA
>CAYMQW010000010.1:4611-15225 GCA_964392595.1 uncultured Nitrospiraceae bacterium | reverse complement strand
CCACGGTAGAAAAACCCACCAGCCTCTTCTCCAGCGAGTCTTTCAGGAAATTACTAGCCCCAATTTACCCACTCGTTTAGGAGAAGACCCAAAGTAGTTATGGCAGATGATTTTTATCAGCATCCTGAGGAAGCGCTACAACTGGCTTTGGGCTTACCCTACACCGATCGGTTTGAGATCGTGGGAAACTTTCCTGGTGTTTGAGCCTCGCTGAAGGTCGATACTCAACCCCTCTTTAACAAAATCAACGAACTGTGGAGAGTTACCCCTGTATAATTTTTTCGATGCCCAACCCGCCGTCTTCCAAGGAATTACGAACAATAATTTTAAGTTGAACATTGGGCAGCGGCAGCCTCACATCGACCAAGACATCACGGCCATGGTCTATTTGAACCCGGTCGAATCATGTGTCGGAGGAACCGGCCTCTATCGACATCGCCCCACCGGACTCGAACGGGTCCCCATCGTGCCAGACCAAGGCATCCGGGAACTTGCTGACCGATTAGAGCTGAGTGATGAATTTTTGAACAGTGAGGAAGGCTACGAGAATTTTCAGAACAGTATGATGTTCAACCCGCTCTTTGCCAATCGGGACAACACCTACATCAACGACGGAAACGAATACTGGGAATTACTCAAGCTCATGGAGATGAAACCCAATCGACTCATCATCTTCGACGGTCGGTGCTTTCATTCCCAACACATCACACCCGACCAGTATACCGAGGCCTTCCGAGTCAACCAGGTCGTCTATCTCAGTCAAAAGCCTAGGGGTTGAGAGACGGGGCACTCTCCCCAAAAAACCTTCACCTCCGATGACTAAGCATCACGGTTATCCCCCTCAAATTCACAGTCACTCACCCTGAGCTTTTCGCGTCAAGAAACCACAACCTTTCATTCTTTACACCCAGAGCAGTTAAACCGTCCTGAGAATTCAAAAACCCTTTATTGATAGGGAGTTTTGAACGATAAGCTTGCGAACCCCTCTTGGAATATGGAGAAAATCGTGTAAAGACAAAAAACGCCTTATGAAATATGGCGATTGAAAAAAGCAACAGCTTATCCACAGGTTGAAATTCGCACCATTGCCTATGTCTCTTCTCCTTGAAGGTACGTCTTTCCTCGATACCTTTGGGCAACCCAGATAAACAGCACTGAAGCCAAAAACATCACTCCAGAAAAAAACCAATAGTAGGCCGGGCCTTCGAGTATAACACTGCCATCCTTATTTTGGATGAAGACATTCACGAATGAGGTAAACGCATTGCCAAGGGAGATGGACAAGAGAAACAGCGCCATCACCACGGATTTTAAGGCTCTTGGAGCCTGGGTATAGGAAAACTCCAAACACGTAATCGACACCATCACTTCCGCAGTCGTGATCACGACAAAGGCCAGCAGTTGCCACACGATATTTGGTCGAAGGCCTTCCGCGATCTGGATTTCGATTTGAGCAGAAATGAGAAACGCCAGAACAGTCATAAAAAACCCAATCGCTATCTTGCGCAAAGGGGTGAGGGGATAGACCTTGTTAAGGAATGGGTAAATCACATAGGAAAAAATCGGGATCAACACCATGATGAGTAACGGATTGACCACCTGAATTTGTGACGGCAACCATTCGATCCCCATCCATAGACGATCCATGTGTTTGGCTTGCAAGACCCAAGCCGATCCCGTCTGGTCATAAAGGGACCAGAAAAATGCAGAAAAAATAAAAATCGGAATCAGACGCCATATGGCACAAAGATTCTCCGGCTCCATCAGTTCGGTTAGAAACGAGGTCCCCTTAGGCGGGATATGGACATACTGCCACCGCCCCATCCAAAACACCCAGGTTGCCAACAGCATCAGCAACCCGGGTACGCCAAAGGCCACATGAGGCCCAACATGGTATAAGAGCCATGGAGTCAACAATGTAGATATGCCGGCCCCAAGATTGATGGCAAAGTAAAACCAATAAAACGCCTTGGACAATAAATGTCCATTGGCCGAGCCAAACTGATCGCCGAGATTCGCGGAGACGCAGGGCTTAATACCTCCCGAGCCGATAGCAATGAGGGTTAACCCGATCGCTACACCCATCCGCGTGTGATCCACGGCCAAGGCCAGGTGACCAAGGCAATAGACAATCGACAGCACCACAATGGTGCGAAACTTTCCCCAGAACACATCCGCGATGAGCGCGCCAAAAATCGGAAAAAAATACACGGCCGAAGCAAAGAGATGAAAATACGATCGCGCTTCAGCATCTCCCATGAGGTCCGGGGCACCATCATGAGTAAGCAAATACTCCGTCATAAACACCACCAGGATAGTGCGCATACCATAGTAACTAAAACGCTCGGCAGCCTCATTCATGACCAAGAACAGAATGCCTGCCGGCATGCGGTCAGTCGTGACTGGAATCGTTCGGTAAGAAGGTGTGGTCATCAGAAGAAAATGTTGAGGAAAAATAATTCGGCTTAGGGCTCGCGCAAGAATAACTTCCCCTGTTTGGGTGCTGAGACGCCTGTCTGGCAAGGCAGGAGGACTGCGCATACTCCTCGGACGAGCAACGCCACCAGACGCGCCAAAACATGGGAAGTTATTCTTCCGCGAACCCTTAGGTCATGCGCCCCAATGAACTTGGCTCTGTGTATAACACAGGGAGGGACACTTGAGAAGATGGAAGGACAATTTATAGCCATTTCAATAAATTCCCTTTCTCTCTGCTGATGGCAGGATAACAATGAAGTCATTCCGAAACCAGAATGTCGAAATCCGCAACAAATGAAAATGACCAAATATCAAGAAGAAATCCGAATGTCGAAATCCGAAACATGTTCAAATGGCAAAGGACCAAAAGGCATGTCTACATAAGTCGATTTGATCTGTTGAAAGCATTCGAGCTTGGCATTTCGGATTTGTTTCGAAATTCGATATTCGTATTTCGAGCTTATGGAAATTATTTGGAAGGACTAAAGAAAATCGTATAGAAGATTATGGTATGGGAAAGAGCCGTGGCTCAGGGCAAGCCAACGGATTGACTGCCCACACGTTGTGTAAGCGCCCGGCGAGCTCGACGACATTCTTTTTGAAAAGCTAGGAGAAGGGGCTCAACACCATCAAGCGTGCCAGCTGCACCTAATTTTTCTAATTCCATGGCACGGCTTGCTAAGGCCTGAGCCCCGACATTAAGACTGCTCCCTTTCAAGGAATGGGCAGCCTTTCGGAGGCCCCAGGCATCCTTGTCTTCGATGGCGGTTTCCACTGCGGTGATATGCTTCGGTTGATCTTCCAAAAATTGCTGAATCACGGTTTTGAGAAAATCAGGCTGTTCTTCATCACCCAAGGATTCCAAGTCCAGGAGCACTTGCTCATCCAGGCACCCGACAAAGGATTCTTCCTGTCCCACCACCAGGGGGGACAGACCTTCCGAGGAATTGGGAAGCCATCGAAGAATCATGTCTTCGAGAATCTCGGACTTCACTGGTTTCGCGAGATAATCGTCCATGCCTGCTTCCAAGCATTTCTCACGATCACCTTTCATCGCATTGGCGGTCATGGCAATGATGGGGATATGTCGCTGGTCGCTCGTTGCTCGTTGCTCGTCATTTCCAGAAGCCGATGCATCATGTACGAGCGACTCTTCGCGTTTTCTAATTTCCTGCGTCGCTTCAAATCCATCCATTTCTGGCATCTGGCAATCCATGAGAATCATGTGATACGTGCCCTGCTCCCAGGCTTTTACAGCCTCATTCCCGTTTTTGACCACATCCGGACGAAATCCCAGACGTTCGAGCATTCGCACCGCCACTTTTTGGTTCACCAGATTATCTTCGGCCAATAAAATATGAACCGTTTCCCTCCGCTGTACTTCTTTGACAGTATGTCGGGTCACCAGCTGAGGGACCTCCCCCTTCCCTTCTGTCCCAACCAACATACTTAAACAGTTAAATAACACAACTTGACGAATCGGCTTGGTTAAGTATGCCGCGAGGCCCACGTGTCTGGCTTTCTCCGCATCTCCCCGACGACCCAAGGACGTCAACATCACGAGTTTGACGGATGTCAGTGCAGGGTCCTGTTGAATGGCTTGTGCCAAGGCCAGCCCATCCATTTCCGGCATCTGCATATCGAGCAATGCCAAATCAAACTGCCGGCCCGCTGCAGCTGCTTGGCGAAACGCCTGGAGAGCTGAGGGTCCGTTCAGGACACTCACGCTATCCATCCCCCAGGCCTTCACATAGTATTCTAATATTTTTTGGTTGGTGGAATTATCGTCAACGATCAACACGCGCAGCCCCTTGAGCTTCCCTCGGCTACTATTTCCAGATTCGGATACCTGAGTCACTGGTTGCAAACACACCGTAAACCAAAAGGTGGTGCCCTGTCCTGGCTCGCTATTGAATCCAATCTGTCCGCCCATTAAACCAACTAACTGCTTACAGATCGCTAACCCTAATCCCGTTCCTCCATATTTACGCGTGGTAGAACTGTCGGCTTGCGTGAAAGACTGAAACAGTCGATCTTGGTGTTCCCGCAGGATACCGATCCCGGTATCCGCCACTTCCACACGAACGACGGTGCCTTCCTGGCTGTCGTGGACTTTGTTTACACGAACCACCACCTCGCCCTGTTCAGTGAACTTCACCGCATTACCAAGCAAATTGATCAGCACCTGTCGAAGCCGTCCTGGATCCCCTTTCATTTCATGGGGAATATCGGAGTGCAACAGACAGGCAAGTTGAATGCCTTTGGCCTCAGCTTTTTCCGCCAAGAGTTCGACGACCTCTTCAACGGCCACCCGAAGGTCAAAGTCAATAATTTCAAGATCGAGCTTTCCAGCTTCAATTTTAGAAAAATCCAGGATGTCGTTGATGATCGTCAACAAGGCCTCTGCTGAGTTTTTCACTGTTTCGGCAAAATCTCGTTGCTCGGTCGACAGGGGGGTGTCAAGAAGAAGTCCTGTCATCCCAATGACACCATTCATGGGTGTGCGGATCTCATGACTCATATTCGCGAGAAATTCTGACTTGGTCCGAGCTGCCGCTTCCGACGCCTCTTTCGCGCTCACCAATTCTTCTTGGACTTCTTTTCGTTCGATAACACGGCCTAGTTGCACCCCAACCGACTCCATGGAATCCAAAAGCCGATCATCCATCTCCTCTTGTTTATCTGAGAAAAATTCCATGACCGCCACAACATCCACACCAACCACGATGGGCGAAGCAAATCCCAACACAAAACCAGCTGACTCAGCGAGTGACGACCGATCCCTGGATAAATCCTTGCACACCTCCTGAGTCACAATAGATTGGCGGCTCTGATGAACCTTGCCGGGCAGACCTTCTCCAGACAGCAGAAACAGGCCTTCTGTCGCCGTTCGAAACCCATCATACCGGCTCGGATGGTCAAGAAACCAAATGCGACTTGAGGCCAACCGTTGCTCTTCTTTGGAATACAGCCACACATGCCCAACTGACCAACCGAGTAACGCACACACCCAATTGAGGCTCGACTCTAACGCCAACTCCACCGTCGGTGCCTCATTGGCTGCCGATGCCACCCCCTGATGCAGTTGGACCAGCATGGTCTCTCGGAGCAACGCTCGTTCGGATTGTCGGCGCTCCCGAATATCTCTCAAAAAGGCACTAAAGCAATGCGTTTCACCAAGGTTCAACGGACACAATGACATTTCCACGAGAAATTCTGCGCCTTCCCGATCAAGGGCCATGGTCTCGGCTCGCCTGTTGAGTACCGTATCATCCCCTGAGTCGAGAAAACGTTGAATGCCACGAGTATAACTTTCTCGATATTGTGGGGCTAAGACCACATCTGTAAAGACCTGCCCAACCACGTCATGAGCGCTCCAACCAAAAAGACGCTCGGCTTGGGGGTTCCCATGGGTAATGAGGCCATTGGCATCAAAGGTGATAATGGCATCCAAGGCCTGCTCCACAATGAGCCGAGCTTGAAGACCAATCTGGCCCTGGAGATCGACAGGCGATGAAGATGGTTTTGCGAAGGTTTGGTTCACAGATGAGTCAGTCATAGCTAGAAAAGACGAGGAAACGTCCTCTCGACGAAAAAACTACCCAGTCATACAGGTGTGCGGTGTATCCTTCCCCCCTGAAACGGTCAGCCTCACACAACGACTCGGCTCCCTCCTATTCATTGATAGGAGGGCAAGCTTCTCAAGAGGATCGCATTCCACGAGTCACGGACTTAGAGTTTTGGTGCAATCAGTCCACCCTGATACAACCATTCCTTGACCTCATCCTGCACCAAGCGAAAATGCTTCCCTACTTTATGGGCAGGTAACCCACCGTCATGGATGAGTTTATACACCGATGATTTGGGGATCTTTAAAAAGTTGGCCACATCGGAGATGGTGAGAATTCCTTCGTTAAACATAAGAGTCTCCTTCCTAACAAAAATATCAGGAGAAGGGCCAGACTAGAGGATGAGGGACCGTCTTGCACTCGCTTTGTCCCATTCAACGCGTGGATTCACGGTTTCAAGCTCCTCGCCATTCCTGCTTTGCGCTTTGCAAAAAAAAAGCACAAAGCAAGGCCTTCACCTGTATTGTGAAAGGCCTTCCCTTATGCCATCAACCAACAAGTCCGATTACCCTGTTTGCTTGGCTGGAAGCCCAATTGTAGCGCCTCAACTTCTGACCTCAAGCCATTCGTTAGGCACATCGATGATCTATCGTCTACGTTACCCTCTGTTTACTCTTTTCGGTCTTGCCCAGGAAAACTTAAGCCTTTTTCATCAGAGTTTGAGGATCTTCTAATACGGTTTCTACCTGCCGGCGCAATTCGCCTAGAGTCTTGGACTTAAAAGCATCTTTGGTCTTCGTTAGCACCTGGATCGTATGATACAGGACCTCTCGATAATCCTGACAACGTGGACACACCCCGCCGATGTTCAGGTCAGTCTCTTCTCCAACTCCGCCATGTTTGATCGCATCGATGGTGGTTTTTAATCCCACGGACACCGTGGCCAGATGACTAACAGCCTGATCAAGATACGCACTGACCGCAAATGATCTCTGGTCTCCACCTAAGCTGGTTCTTCCTGTCGCCCCAATATGTTCCAGTGTTTCAAGAGTGCCAATCAGCGATTGCATCTCTTCTTTGGTTTTTCGAACCCTCCGCGCCAATTGTCCCTTTTGCACGGCAGGATCAATTAACCCGAATAACTCGTCGATATTGAAGGGCTTTTGAAGGTAATCCACGGCCGACAACCGAAAGGAACGGACGGCCGTTTCAACCGATGGGTATCCCGTAATCACAATGACCGGCAACCCCTGCTGTTCACCATGAACGGCATTCAGGAATTCCAATTGCCCATTGCCGGGCATATTGATATCACTGATCAATAAATCATATTCGGTCCGTTGCAACAGAGCACTCGCCTCTTCTGCATCCATCGCACAATCACACTCATACCCCTGATCTCGTAACAGATCTGCTGTTGAATGAAGAAACGTCTGTTCATCATCGGCCAGCAAAATTTTTGCGGCGCTACCCATGGACCCCCTCCTTGGTTACTCTCAGCTGTTCACTGGGATCGTCTCTCCCCTCTTTCGCGTGGGGTATGTACACGATAAAGGTGCTCCCTTCCTTCGCCAAAGTCCGCACTTCAATTCGACCGCCCAATGCTTCAATCAGACTTCGTGACACGGACAGCCCCAACCCCATTCCTCCTTGTCCACTGCCTGATTTCGTCGTAAAAAATGGTTCAAAGATATGGGGGAGAATATCGTCCGATATCCCTCCAGCCTGGTCAATAACCGCAATCCGAATGCCCTGATCATCCCTTTCAACCACGAGGCAAATGGTTTGACTCTTGGAAGAAGCTTGAACGGCATTTTGCACAAGATTACAGAGCACTTGGGTAATATCCCGAACGGGTAACCGCATCAGCGGCAAGAAAGGCGGTGTCACAACCTCCAGTGTGATGTCGTGATGCTTCCAGACCGGTTCTACCATTAACGAAACGTCCTGTAACATTTCCCTGAGATTCACGGCACGAAGCACCGCAGGGTCCGGTTGATAGAGTTGATACATCCGCTTGATGATTCCCGATATACGATCAATCTCGTTCTCGATCCTGCCGACATAACTGACGCGTGGATGGGTGTCTGGGATGGCGCCTTTAATCAGATGGAAGGCGTTTTTGATCCCCGCAAGCGGGTTATTGATTTCGTGAGCCACACCGGCCGCCACTTGCGCTAACGCCGCCAACTTCTCCACTTCCATGCGACGCTGCTCCAGATCTCGAATGCGACTGGTTCTCAAGTCGACCTCTTCTTCGAGTTTCATCGTATACCGCAACACTTCTTGTTCCAAAAACCGCCGACTGGAAATATCACTGAAGGTCACAACAGCCCCCACGATTTCTCCCTCCTCCACGATGGGAGCCCCAAGATATTCCACGGGAAAACGTGTGCCATCTTTTTTCTGAAACCAGTCTTCGGTCACAAGCTGGTACAGGCCTTCCTCAAGAGGGGCCGAGAGAAAGCAGCCGTCGCCCTCACCCCCATGTTCTAAAGGACAACGGTGACCAAGAATAGTATGCATGCATTCACCAACGATATCCTCAATATCCCAGCCTAACATGTTAGCAGCGGCCGGATTCGCAAATAAGGTATTCCCGTCACGATCAAGTCCAAAGATTCCATTTCCCGCGGATTGAAGAATCAATTCATGAAACCGACCCATGCGAATCAGTGCGGCTTCAGCCATTCGCCGATCACTCAACTCCCGTTTGGCCCGCTCCTGCGACGCTTGATACCCTTTCACCTGAAGCCACAAATCCGTGACATCTTCAACGGTCATCATGGCATGGACACCCTCGAGTACATCAGACGAAACGCCCGTCATGTGCACGCGCTGATATCGATTCTCCTTCCGGCCAGGCCCAAACGGAAACACAAGACCATGCTGCTCTGAGGAAAGGACGGCATCCTCCCCCCCATCAAAAACCTTTTGAAGACATTTTTCATATTCCGTGAGGACGAGAAAGGGAAACATCGCCAATAAGGATTGACCCACAATTCTGCTTCGAGGGAGATCACTCCAACTTTCAAGACATCGATTCCAAAAGACGACCGTCCAATCCTGTCGCAAAAGACAAATTCCGAGAGGCAGTCGGTCTAAGACAACTTCGTTTCCTAGAACACTCATGACCTCTGTTTTTGGAACGAGAACTGTCATTCGGTTATTTCCTTACGCCCGCAGCGAACTCGTAAGATCTTACATTCCTCTTCAATACGGACAAAATTTCTCCTCGTTACACTTCAGTACTGTTCATTACTCTCTATAGATATCGGTTCCTTTCCTTAAAAACTTAACCCTAATGAACACCAATCCGCCATTTCTGGCCAGAACCTACACCAATTAGCCAGATAATTGAGAAGACCTCACAATTCATTTGAGTAAACCTTGCCTATCCGGTTTGTTGCCAATGAGGTATTTGATGCTAAATTTCGGCCATGGATCCCCGCAGTTGCCCGACGACGCTCCCAGAATTTCAAGCGCGGGTATTTCCCGATGACGCGGCTTGTGCAAGGCACCTTGAGCATCTACGGTGCCCGGAGGGATTTGTGTGTTCCAAGTGCGGGTTGGCAACAAACCGGATAGGCAAGGAGTAAACAACAACTGATACGCGTGACTACACGCTAAAAAAAACCATTAATTTCAATATGTTAGATGAATTGAGGCGATAGATTCAGTATCAATTCAGAAATGGGAAAATACAGGGAGCGGCCAGCATGAGAACCTCTGATAGGTACACGAGAACTTGATCAAAAATGAAATGGAGCCGGCGAGTGGGGTTGAACCACCGACCTACGGTTTACGAAACCGTTGCTCTGCCACTGAGCTACGCCGGCTCTCGAAAGGAAGTGTTGTGCGAACGGAGGGTTTACCCTATCAAAACCAGCCGCCATCATATTTCGTGCGGTATCCACTGTCAACCCGCTCTGGTCTTTCATTCGCAAGCAACCCCACATCCCTCGCTTCTCTTTACCAACACTACATTCCTCCCTTAAAACCATTCCAAAGGACCTACTTTGACGTAAACCAGGCCCCCCTTTATGATATTCATCACACAATTCTGACAACTATTTCTCTATACTCTCTATTCAAGAGATGTTGTGTGAACAGAGTACGACCAAAGGGCTTTCACCTTTTTGTATTCAGGCTGAACGTTCCTCATCCCCTGCACACCGTTTACCCTGAACGACGGTGAGGTGTCTGCATCCCCTTTGGCCACACACCCTCTCGCTTTTCCGTGTATTGACATCCCATGCAAGATGACCTACGTTCCTCCTATTGAAATTAGAAACGGCAGTTGGGTGCAAAACTGCCGTTTCTAGGTTGAATTCGTAGTGTGCCTTCTGAACCCTCCGATATCATGACTCGCACATTCATCTCATCACCGTTTCTGATTCTTGCAACCTGTTTGATCGTGGCATCCCCCTCCTGGGGACAGACTGAACTGCTTGAAGTTGAACTGGCACGACACATTGTCGATCGAACTCCCATTAGCCCATACACACCCATCGTGTATTGCGAGAAAGACAAAAACCGGAATGCGCCGCTTCCGGTTATTAATACC
>CAYMQW010000010.1:364-4601 GCA_964392595.1 uncultured Nitrospiraceae bacterium | reverse complement strand
GTGGTATTTTGGAATCGCGTGACATCAGGAACGCCACAAATCTTCCACCATACCTGGCATAAAAAAACTAGTGATGGATGGGAACCGATGGCGCATATTCGCCTCAAGGTGCAGAAATCTTCCTCGTTTCGGATTTGGAGTACGAAAGAAATTCATCCCAAGCTCCATCTTGGAGAATGGATGATCGTCGTGTCCTTAGACAGTGAGCCCAAAGAGGTGTTATGTATTGCACGGTTTATCGTCGAGCGGTCCGTGAGCACCAACTCACCTTCTCTAAAACAATAGCATCAAGAAATCGATGCTCCCACACTCGTCTTGACCGCCATTTTCACAAGTATTGTCACCCTTTGACCGTGAGATTCTGTCTCTTTTGAGGCACGACACCTTTTGATTGGCATGTCGTTGACAGATTTTTTTCCCCTAGGTTAAGGTCTGTGGCGATGCCCACTTCCGGACAAGGCCATTCCGTTTTTTCGTCCTCACAACCAGGCCCCTTCATCGCACAGCTGGCTTCACTCATTCGACTCCGGAATCAGACCGGCACCCTGCTTCTCCTGCTTCCCTCTCTCTGGGCTCTCGTCCTCGCTTCGGAGGGCAATCCGTCCCCCTGGCTTCTGGTCATTTTTACGCTTGGCGCCTTGGTCATGCGAAGCGCCGGAGTGATTATGAATGATTTGGCCGATCAGTCATTTGATCGACAAATCACCAGAACCAAAACCCGGCCGCTGGCCAGCGGTGATCTTCGTCCCATTCACGCATTACTGTTTCTCAGCGGCCTCCTTATACTTGCGGTTGGCCTGCTGGCTTTTTTAAATCGACTGACAATTTGGCTCAGCCCCATTGCCCTTGGACTTGCCGTATTCTACCCGTTTACCAAACGCTTCTTTCATATCCCTCAATTTTTTTTGGGATTGGCTTTCGGATGGGGAGCGGTGATGGCCTGGGCCGCCACGCGCAATCAGTTGGAACCCTCTGCTTGGCTTCTGTTTGCAGCCACAATCTGCTGGGCGCTAGCATATGACACCATCTATGCCCTCCAAGATCGGAACGACGACATGCAAGTCGGAGTGAAATCGTCCGCGATACTTTTTGGATCACACGTCTGGATAGCTGTGGGGATAATTGAAATCGTGATGGTTGCGTTTCTCGGCGTTGCCGGATGGCTGGAACATCTCAACCTGGCATTCTATGGAGTACTCGCCGGACTGGCAGGGTTTTTAAGTCAACAAGTGTGGCGTTTACGAACAGAGGTGAACCCGTCAGAGGCCTTCGCCATGTTCAAGCAACATGTCGGAGTAGGACTTGTGATTTTAGGTGGAATTTGGCTAGGAACGTTGTAGGTAGTTCTAAACCCCGCGTTGTGGAGAAAACTAAAAAGGCCGCAGAGCGGCCTTTTTAGCGAATTTTGAATAAATCCTGAAATGTTTATTCTGGTGGTGGAATTGGTTTGTCAGGTTTGGGGGCTCGCAAGGTCCCAATGTAAGCGGTCACTGCTCTTGCATCATGATCATTGAAGCCTAAGTTCGGCATCCGCGTGTGCTTTTTTATTCCTTGGGGATACCGGATCCAGCGATAGACCCAGGTATCATTGAGCCGGAATCCGGCACGATCCAAAGCCGGGCCTACCAGGCCACCCACATCGCCAATGCTGTGACAACCATTACACCCATATTTGTTAGAAAAAAGGTGCTTGCCTTCTTCTTCAAGGGCAGCACGTTCATCGTCAGCGACAGTTAAATCCTGGCGTCTCATTTGAGCCATTTTAGGACGCTTGGAGAAATTCCCCAAAGCGGTTTTGGCTACTTCAAACTTTTCAGCGACTTGGTCATAGGCTTCCTCTTCGGGAAGCACAATTTCTTCTTCATCTTCATCCTCATCTTCCATATCGGCATCATCTTCTTCGGCTGCGGCTCTCGCGTCATCTTCGGCTTCCTGTTTGGCAAATGCTTCATCCAGGACCGTTTGGGCTTTGTCATGTTCCGCCTTGAGGGCATTAAACTCGGACTTCAACTGAGCTTTTCTTCCTTCAACATCATATTCCAGCGATCCACCATGGAGAGTTCGAACATAGCCCACTACAGCCCAGAGTTCTTCTTCCGAAAGGGTATATTTAAACGTTGGCATCGTGGCCACGGCAAAGTAATTCATATCATCATTCACTTCTTGAAGAGAGGTATCTCTCATGTCACGGGAGATGGTATCGAAAATTTCTTTATCCGAAAATGTGGACATCGCTGCATCTTCTGATAAATCACGTGGACGAGGATCGGGCATGCGGTCCCAGTTGAACCCTTCGGCCTGTTGCCCATTTTCCCCATGACAGTGCATGCAATAATGGTGGTAGAGCTTTCGGCCTTTTGCGGTCCTCTCATCTTCAAACAAGGCACAACCGCTTGTCACCGCAAACATCACTGCTACACCGATTGCGATCCTGCTCAGTACTCGCTGCATGCCTCGTTCCTCCTTCATGCTTGAATACCTCTTCGGATTTTCCGTATCAAGAAAAATTCAAAGCCTGCGGCCATCGCAATGCCCAACACGACATAGCCATATATGGAATTATCTGGCTGCGGTTCAGCACGGATATACCACCAAGATGAGACGGCCTTCTGTGAGCCTTGTTCCTTGACAACTCCATCAATAATTTGTCCATCCCAGAACGCAAACGCCACGCTGATCCATTCACCTGGATTGATCTGGACATCATGCTCATCACCTGTCTCTAAGGGGCGGGAAAATACCACCTTCCAGGTCCCATCCTGCCATGCACCCGTTGCAGACACATCCTGTTGATCCTGAGACCGAAGAGTCTTAAAACCTTTGGCGCTCATGTCGGTCCCTTTACCGTTGGCGTTTTTCCAGTACCAAATATTGACCGGACCGCCTTCAACCTGGAGCATTTCCTGGCCATGCGCAAAATGTGCCTTCTTGTCTCCAACCATGAACTCTAAGGCTGCCGCATCCGCGGCATCTTCTGTCGGATCCTGGTACTCCAGAAGAATTGCAACGTCTTGACCATTATGAAGGCCTCGAACTTTTACTGATTTCACCGTAACTTCTTGAATCCGATCCGGCCAATGCACTTGCGGAGCTAATTTAAATTCTGAAGACGCTGCGGAATCCCACACTGCAGAGTTTGGATCGTCCAAAGGAAGGGCCCCTTCTGTCAGATACACACGAACCGCTACGCTCTCTAGTTCTTCTCCTGCTGGCGGAGGATCACTGGGGAAAACCCATGTAGCTCCCAGCCATCCATACGAAAGGGTGGTAACCAGAGCCACCATGAGTATTTTTCGACCTGCCATGTTAAGACTCCTCACATTCCTAGGTAGTAACAAGCCATACCCTATGGGTCTGCGTCATTTTATTCTTCTTCTTCCCACGTTCTCGGCGACTGATGCGCACCATCATATTCTCCAATAATCACCTTCCAGATTTTCTCATCAGACAATTCGTGTTCCCATCGAGGCATAGCCGATTTCCAGGGCATTCCCTCAATCGGTAAACCCACCCCGCCCTTCTTGATGCGCCAGAAGAGATACGATTCTTGAAGCTGCGCAATTGTTCCCGGATCACTGAAATTTGCTGGGGAGGGATTAAACCCTACAGCCGCTATACCTTTTCCATTAAAATTTTCTCCATGGCAAGGCGAACAATTGGATGCATAAATTCCCTTACCTTCCTGAATTGTTTGGTTATTTTTAGGATATGGATTCGCCAATCCCACAAATTCTCCAGGTGGTGCTGGATGAATGGTCCGGCTTTCTGGGGGCGGGTCATCGCTTGGCGATAACTTGGTATAGGTTTGCCATCCAACGAGCAGTGGAAACACAATGAACACCAGGAGCCTCGCAATATTTGCGACACCGGTTTGACCTTCTCCAACCAAAAATCGGTGAACCGGGCCCATAAAGACCTCAAGTGATTCCCCACTCATCGTGTAGAATATCATGAGGGCACCTAAGGTTAGCGCGAGATACAAAAATATTAGGCTCGCGGGGAGTGGCGCGGTGAACAGGGGGAGAATGAACTTGAGGAACACGTAAATGCCGGCCAACAAGACCGCTGTATTAAAAAGTGGGCCTTTCATGTGTCACTCTCCTATTTATGCTGTAAATAACCGACTATCTATGAGCATGTCTAATTCGATTAATTCCCACCATGCCCAGCCAATAAAGCGACTTTCATGTCCCCCGCATCTATGTTCATGACATCTTCTACTTTGATGCTAATGGGT
>CAYMQW010000010.1:0-354 GCA_964392595.1 uncultured Nitrospiraceae bacterium | reverse complement strand
AATTTCTTGCTCGGAAAGGGCAATGGGGTTTTTATTGATATGGGGCATTCGAGCAGGATATTCCTCAGGAAGTCCATCATGCCTGAAGTCTAAATACACATAGGCCTGGGGCTGGGTGAGACTTTCATAAATAAATTCAGGGGCCAGTTTGGCGCCAATTCCCGCCAGATCTGGGCATCGAGCCGACTCACTCGGACCGATCGAATGACACAAGGCACATTGCCCTTTGCTGAAAAATATTTTCTGTCCAATTGAGGCCAAATCATCCGGTGTCTTAACACTCGCAATATCAAACGTTTCCACCTTTGGCGGAAGAGAAGCCATTTGGGGAACCCCGAGGGCGATCAGAGTAAA
>CAYMQW010000009.1:14182-15401 GCA_964392595.1 uncultured Nitrospiraceae bacterium | reverse complement strand
TTCCGATTTCGGATTTTGCCTCCGATATCTTTGCTGTTGTCAATGTAGGGAGTCAGGTATAGTAGCGGACAAAATTCGAACCCTTTCCTCAGGCTTGTTATGGAAGACAGTAGCGTACTACGAGATGTCATTGTTATTTTTACGGTTTCGATTGGCGTGGTGTTTTTGGTTCAGAAACTCCTCCTGCTCTCCATTGCCTGTTTTCTGGTCGCCGGGACGTTAGTCGGCCCATACGGTCTCAATCTCATCTCCGACAGGGAACAAGTGCAAGCCCTGGCCGAAGTTGGGGTGATTCTCCTGTTATTTACCATCGGGCTGGAATTTTCCTTAGCCCAACTTAAGTCCTCAAAGTCATTACTGCTCATTGCCGGGCCGGCTCAAGTCTTTGGTGTCCTTCTGTTGATCATGGGGGGCGGATTGGTCTTTGGATTGTCCGTCAAGTCTGCGATTTTTTGGGGGATGCTCCTCTCGCTCAGTAGTACGGCCATTGTTCTCAAAGCCCTCGCGGAACGTCGGGAAAACGATACCTTGCATGGACGTTCCACTATTGGAATTTTAATTTTCCAAGATCTGGCGGTCGTTCCTATGATGCTCATGACCCCCTTCTTAAGTGATCAAGAAGGTATGGAAGATATAGGGAAGATTCTCTGGGCACTTGCTCAGTCACTTGTCTTAGTCACGGCTGTGGTTATTGCGGCACGGTACGTTGTTCCCTGGCTTCTGACCCACATCGTTCGCAGCAGAAGCCGAGAACTCTTTCTGCTAACGGTCGTGGTGTTGGGGTTGGGAACAGCGTGGCTGACTTCGCTCGTGGGATTATCCCTTGCCCTGGGGGCATTTATTGCAGGACTGTTAATTTCAGAATCTGAGTATAGCCATCAGGCCTTAGCGGAAGTTCTGCCATTCCGTGATAGTTTTAACAGCCTGTTTTTCGTGTCGATTGGGATGTTGATGGATCCTCGCGCGTTGCTGGAACACCCATTTCTGATTCTGATGATGGTCGCGACGATTTTTATCGTAAAGTTCGTCACGGGGGCTGGGTCAGTCCTTGCAGCTGGGGTTCCTCTTCGCTCGGCTGTGCTAGCAGGTGTTGGTTTGGCGCAAGTGGGAGAGTTTGCCTTTATTTTAGCGCAAGAGGGACTCAAAGTCGGCATTCTCTATCAAGAGACCTACAATGTGTTTCTCGCGGTCTCCGTGATCACCATGATCATTACTCCAT
>CAYMQW010000009.1:0-14172 GCA_964392595.1 uncultured Nitrospiraceae bacterium | reverse complement strand
TGCTCGTCGCACCGAAGCCATTCAGCGCCTGCATCAATGGTTTCCTGGCCGGATCACGCTTCGAACTGAATCCTCGAAACTCAAACTGAAAGATCATGTGATCATTGTGGGATATGGGCTCAATGGAAGAAATCTGTCAAAGGTTCTTGGAGAGTTTGAGCTTCCCTATGTGGTTCTGGAGATTCGAGGAGAAGTCGTTCAGATGGAATTAGGAACAGGGATTCCCATTCAATACGGAGATGCCACCAACCCCACGGTCCTCCGACAAGTACAAATCGAATATGCCAAGGTTCTCGTCGTGGCCACATCCGATCCCTTTGGAGCCAGGCGGATGGTCCAACTAGCCCGAGAGCTGAATCCGACCGTGCATATCGTCGTGCGCACCAGGTATTTGAAAGAATTGGAAGAGCTTCAGCAACTCGGAGCTAACGAAATTATTCCTGAAGAGTTTGAAACCTCAATCGAGATTTCTTCGTTGGTGCTTCAAACCTACAAATTGCCCAAACAGGTGATCCTGGAAAAGGCTGAACAGATTCGTCGGGAAGGGTATGCGCTGTTACGGCGTGGTGAACTCCCGGAATTGGCTCATCATCTGCGGGCGGGCACCTTAGTTGACGTCGAAGTCGAAACATGCCGAATTGATGAAGATTCACCTGCTCTCGGGAAATCTTTGGGGGAACTCGCAATTCGCCAACGAACAGGAGCCTCCGTCATCGCACTCATGAGGGCAGGGGTGACCCAATCTAATCCCTCAAACAAGTCCGTGCTTGAGGTTGGAGACGTCTTGGCCCTCTTAGGATCCTCCGGCAACATTCGTAAAGCTATCGGACTTCTGGTTGACATCAAACCTGAATAACCTTAGGACTCCCGTCATTGTTTTGACTCGATGATTGTATTTGCTCCATCCTCTCCTCTCCTCTGAAATCCATTCTGGGTGCTTGTCTCCTTTTTTTTGATTGAACCATCGTGGGTCTGGGGCAGAAAAATTATCAAAATCTCCCAAAAAAATGAACAAGTACTTCAGAAATAATAGGAAAGAACCGAACAAGTAAGAAAGGGGATATGAAAATTTGCCACAGCGGGCCTAATCCCATCTTCGAAGTTCAATTGAGATTTTGTATTCAGAAGGAAACTCTATGTTGAGTGTCACTCAGGAAACCCAAGATGGTGCTACCGTTTTAAATATTTCCGGACGATTCGAATTTTCGGGGCGGAAAGTCTTCACGGATTCGTTGAACAAGGTTCAAGAAGGGCCTGTGACTCATGTAATCTTGAATTTTAAAAATGTGCCGTTTGTTGATAGCGCCGCACTTGGATTATTGGCTCTAGTACAGCAAAATCTGAAACTGAAAAATGTACGGGTCAGTGTTGCCAATCCTCAGGACTATGTGAAGAAAGTGTTCGAGCTTGCGAACCTTCCAAAATTTATTCCCATGTTTCCAAGCATTCAAGAGGCGGCTCAATCATTAGCTACGGCCCAGGCGTTCAATCGTTAGGAAAATTTATTATGGCCACTATTCTTATCATAGACGATGACCCGCAAATTCGAGGGATGCTACGCGAAGCACTCGAATCTGCGGACCACACGGTCCTTGAGTCTGCTAATGGCGCCGAGGGGGTCGAGGTCTTCCGATCGCGGCCAACGGATTTGATTATCTGTGATTTGGTGATGCCGGAAAAAAGCGGTATTACCATGATCCGAGAACTTGTTCAGGATTTTCCGGCCCTTAAGTTTATTACCATGTCAGGGTTTACTGGTTCGTTAGGTTTTACCTCCCTGGATTTCACCAAAAAAATGGGAGCGCTATGGACACTCCCCAAACCCTTTGAATTATCGGAAATGGTCGCAGCCGTGCAAGCTGCATTAAACCAGACTGATTTAAACCCCGTTTCTTGTTCTTGATCCCTGCCGCTTGTACCTGGGGACATCACAATATCCCAATTCGATGAGACTCAATAAGAGACTGCCCGCATGAGTAAGAGTGGAAAAGGAGTAGACTGGGGGCCGCAAGTCCCGACCTTGCGAAGCGTCCTGGTTGCAGAGGACGATACGATCTCACGGCGAACAGTGGTGTCGGCGTTGGCCCGAGGCGGGAATCAGGTCGTGGAAGCCAAAGATGGTCTCGAAGCTTGGGATATGCTGCAAGACCCCAATGCCCCACGACTGGCAATCTTGGATTGGATGATGCCGGGCTTGGATGGGCTCCGTTTGTGCCGTGATTTAAAGAGAGCCAACGACGGAAAAACTCGGTATCTTATTCTGGTAACATCCAAAGCCGAACGCCAGGATGTGGTCAAAGGCCTGGAAGCTGGGGCCGACGATTATATGATTAAGCCGTTTGATGCGGAAGAATTGCGAGCACGGGTACGAGTAGGGTTTCGTGTACTCGACCTTCAAGAAAAGCTGGCGCATCGAGTGGACGAGTTAGAGCAGGCACTGTTCCAGATTAAACAATTGCAAGGACTGTTACCGATTTGTTCCTATTGTAAAAAAATTCGAAACGATGGGAATTATTGGCAGCAGGTTGAGGAGTACCTAGGGCAGCATTCCAAGGTGAGGTTTAGCCACGGAATTTGCCCGGCGTGTTATGAAAAAGAAATGGTTCCCCAACTTGCTGCCCTCCGAAACGAGAATGCAAACTGAGGGAGCGTATTCTTGATCAATTCCACTTAACCCCTTCTCTCCTACATTTGGCTCGACGACCGATCGTGTAAGGTTTGTTGTCTTCCACGCCCTCTTTCACGATTTATCAATTCTGTACCTACTCAGAGCCAGTGGAACTGGAATCTGGAGTAATATTACTGATAGCCCAAGTAGTCCACAGATGGACAATGGGAGTCGTATCTTGTTTAGCGGCTTTCTGCAGTGAAGGAATGTCTGCTTGATTACCGAGTTTGCCGAGACGGTATGCGGCTTCGGTTCGAACTCCCACATTTGGATCATTCAACAAGCTTTTTCGAAATAGGGGAAGTGCCTGCCGGTCACCTAATTCTCCTAAGGCGGCAATGGCTCCTTGCCGAACGTTGGGGTCAGGGTCGTCCAAGACAGCAAGGAGGGCTGGGTAGGCATCTTTTCCCTCCAGGTGCATGAGCGCATCGACTATCGCACGTCGGCTCTGGACTTCGCCGACTTTCAATCCTTCGATGAGCAAAGGAATCATCGGTCCTCGTATTCCGATATTGCCTAATGCTTTCGCTGCTGATTGCTTGACCGCTGGATGTTCGTCTCCCAAGGCAGATACAACTGCGAGAGCTGCATTCATATTGATTTCTTCTCCGATTTGGCCAAGAGCCCAGGCACTATATTCTCGAACTAAAGGATCTGGATCAGATAACGCCTTGGCCAGTCCCTGTGTTCCTGCGGAATGCCCAATTTTCCCAAGAGAAAGCGCTGCGGTTCGCCGGACGTCTGGAGAGGGATCTTGAAGCAATTCTACTAACGCGGCGGTTAAGGTCAGAGGATCGTTTCGAGTGGAGTCTGCTTGACAGCCCACACAGATCACCATCAGCACAAACACAAGGGTTATGTATGGTAGTAAAGCCTGCTTGCGCCGGGTATAGCCATTCCAAATATATGTTATAAACTCGAAATACGAATATCGAATTTCGAAACAAGCCCAAAACCCTAAATGCGAATGTTTCAATTTGGTCATTCTCAATTGTTTCGGATTTTGATATTCAAGCTTCGGATTTAATCTATGGTTCTTCCACCATCAGCAGAGAGTGCGGTAGTTAATTGAAGTAGCTATAATTAACGGAATTTAGGTCGAGGGCTGTGGGTCTTTGGGGAGAGGAGGCTGCTTGGCTACCTCAATGGTTTGCTCGACTTCCTTTTTCGCCGCATCCAATTCGGCTTGAATCGTCCGCATCTCTGGATCGATGGAATTACGCACATCAGCGGTGGCTTCCCGGAAGGTTCGTAAGGCCCCACCCAGTCCCTCGCCGAGGCTTTGTAAATCCTCTGGCGACCCAGTCTTGGGTTTGGTAGCAGCCTTAGCGTTAATGGTGGATTGTTGGGCTTGAACTCGTGCAACAGCTTCCTCGTTGACCACGGCTGAGGGGCGTTTCCCGGTTGGGGTTGGCGTGACTGAGGTTGGCATGGGGGGGTACTGAGCCGTTGGGCGAGGAACTGTCCCCGAGGCTCGTTGTTCCATGCTCACCGGTGTATGCTGTTCAACGTACGTGGATGCTGGGGCAACTTCTGACTGCGCTGCAACGGGTTGGACGACCTCTGGACCGATTCCGCTATACACCATAGCGGCTAAAGTGCCAGGAGTTCGCTCAGGACCTGCTTTATAGGGTTGTTGGGTGGCTGGTGACACAACAGGTTGAGAGGCTTCTAGTTCCTTGGCACCCGGCGTTGCTGTGGTTGCAGGCTGTGCTTGCGCTGGCATTTCTGGAAGAGGGCTAGGATTTTCCTCTTCAACCGGAGGCGGAATTTCATTAATTTCTTTTTTAAAACCCCTCAGTGCCTTTCCCACCCCTTCCCCAATCTGAGGAAGCTTGCCGGCACCAAATATGATTAATACGATCACCAGAATAATGACGAGTTCCGAAATTCCCATTGTCCCGAACATATTGATTTCCCTCAGCCAATCGTGCGTTGATTCCTAATGCATAGATCTAAGGAGTCATGGTAATGACCATGAACTTGTGGTGTCAACTTGCAGGGAATGTTGAAAAATGGCGTCAGCGGCGTTCTCGGCACTTTGTCGTGCTCACGCACCAACGTACGCTCCGCGCGCCAAGCCCACTCCGCCGAAGTGACTATGAAGGCCGGGAGTGCCTGCGGCCTTTTCTTCGACAAGCTCAGGACAGGACTGAGCGCACCCCCCGCTTCCACGAGGGCATGCTTTTTGAACATCCCCTCTGGCTTTTTGGGGTCATTAAAGATGTTAAAGACCAATTTCATTTTGAAAAATTTCAATTTTTTCAAAAGTCCATTTAGGCAAACAGGATGGTCCTCAAACCAGGTACAGGTTTTGACAGGATAAGGATTAGTATCAGTCTCAGCCTTGTATTGATCACATCCCGTGGTACAATCCTCAAATGTCGGATGTGGCCTCGCCCAAAAATCCCCCTTACCGCATGACTTTGTTTTATGGACCCGAACCGGATGGGTCTGCCTCTGATATGGAGTGCTGTGTGTTTAATGTAAAAAAACGAAGCTGGAAAGGTGGGGTTCAAGTGGCTGTGGAAATGTCTCAGGCTCAGATCCCCCACATTCGCGAACGTTTCCGCTTTGATCAATGGTTACCCACTTTCCTGGTTCACCTTCTGGAATCGGAACGGGAGGATTGCCTGGCTCGTGGACAAGACATATTTGTCCTGCAGGTATGCTTGATCAAACTCCAATTGGCCATCGGAGTTGGTATCCAACAAGAAAATAGTCGAGTGCCAAAAGATTTCCTGGTGGCTGAACTTAATGAAGCCTTGGGAAAGGAGGAAGTGGCAGTGAAGGGAGAAATATTACAAGAATTGGACATTGAACTTTCGGCATAGCCGATGAGTATTCATTTGCAAGATTGTCGGAGATCGGTTAAATAAAATATAAGGGATTTCCCTTCTCACCAATTTTGAATTCACGGAAGAATTCGCCTTGTATCCATCCCACAGAAATGTTTAAAGGAGGGACAACTATGAAAATCAAAAATATTATTAACGGGCACTCGTTTTATGAGTTATTCTTTAACAGGTCCAAGTGTTTTCTTGTTTTGGCCATGTGTGTGCTGTTGCTTGGCGGCATCACCACCCTGGCTATGGCACAAGAAGACTTAGATCCAGTTGAAGAAGCCGGGCTTGGTATCGCCAGTGCACTACTGACTCTGCCCTATGGTCCAGCGAAAATTATTTATGCGGGATTGGGGGGAATTGTGGGAAGCGCCACCTGGGTGTTAACCGGAGGAAATACTGAAACAGCTCAAACCGTATGGGAGCCCAGTTTTTACGGCGATTACGTCATTACCCCAGATCATCTCATAGGGAAAACACCTCTTCGGTTTTATGGTGTGAGTCCCTACGAAGAAGATGCCTACGCGGAGTAAGGCACTGTAGTTGGAAGTCGATTCTTGATGAAACCTATCATCGGTGTCACCCCAGATTTTAATGCAGGCGATCGTCAGGACATGGGCGGGAAAGAACCTACCTATTTTCTTCGCGCGCGCTATACCAAAGCCATTGAGGATGCAGGCGGTATCCCGTTCATTCTTCCCCTCATGCCTGATCGAGCGGCATGGAGAAGAATCGTCTCACAAGTCGATGGGTTACTCATAACTGGAAGTGGTTCAGATCTTGCGCCGGAGACCTACGGACAGAAACAACGCTACAAATTTACACGGATGAGCCGTGAACGTGCGACGTTAGAAATTGGCATTTCCAAAATCGCGTACCAAGCTGACGTGCCCATGCTCGGAATCTGTGGTGGCATGCAATCCATCAACGTCGCGCTGGGCGGAACCCTGTTTCAAGACATCAACTCCCAACTCCACACCTCGATCCCGCACCAACCAACTTACTCAGCAACCAAGTGCGCGCATTCAATCCAAATCGAACCTCGGTCATTACTTCGGCGCATTGCCGGCAAAGCGACTATTCAGGTCAACAGCTCGCACCATCAATCTGTCAAAGACGTTCCCTCGTGCCTTGTCACCACGGCCATTTCCATTGATGGGGTGATCGAAGCCATCGAAGCTCAAGACAAGCAGTTTCTCCTCGGTGTTCAATGGCATCCCGAATTTCTCTACGAACGCCATCCCATACAAAAAAAGCTATTTCAAGCGCTTATCCGAGCAGCCCGAGCCTTTTCCGTACGCAAGTAATGCCAATAGACCTCATTTCCCTACTCCTCCTTTGTTTTGAGGGGTTATTGAGGAAAAATTTGGTCCAGAAATGATTAATCCGTAGGCCTTTGAGTGCAAGGTTCAGAGGCCGAGGGGGATGGTACTGGAGGTGACTCTGGAGACGGGATTGGTGCCGAGGATGGCCCAGGTGGGGTCTCGCCTTTTGGAGCAGGAATCTGGGTTGGATTGAGACCCATAGGTTTTGCCTAAAGCGGTTCAATCGAATTTCCTTGTGAATTTGCTGGTGCTGTCGTTGCAGGGGTACCCGTTTTCTCTTCTTCAACTGGAGCGGCTTCTGTTTTTTGAGGTGTGGGATCGGTTGTCTCTGCCTTCGAGGGTTCAGTTGTGGCTGGTTTTGTGGGAGCTGCTGGCTTCGGTGGCGGTTTCGGTTTTTCGGGTTTTATCCCACCTTCCCAATGGGGTCCAGAGTACATTTCCGGTGCAAGATTGCCTTCTTTCCACTTCACGTCAAAATCTGCCGCAGCTTTATTGACGGTTTCCCCAATTCCAACAAATCGATTCCAGGGATAGCTAGTTGGCGAGATGTGACAAGATTTGCCTTTCTTTTGTAAATAGAGGGCAATAGGGTTGCCACGGTAGGGACCGAGAAAAATATGAATCGTACCGACGAATTCAGGAAGTGTACTCATGGTAGGCTCGGGAAAACATAGTGCCATACCCGGTTTCGGAGACGCAAGACCAATCGTGATGAGTAGGAGCGAGGAATTTTACCCGTCACTTTTCACCGATCACGGTTTTTATACATTCCCCGAGGGTCCTGCCTCTATTTGTTCCTCTCCTCCTCGTTGATCTTCGCCATATTTTAATTCTTTCATGGCGTTGAGTTTGAGCGAATGTCCACAGTAGATGATTTCCTGAAACCCTGCTCCGCCATCCATGATCATGACTCGAAGGCCACAGGAATCCTGGTAAAGTTTTTTTTCATCCAAAAGGACGGCCGGTGGTAACATCCCTCTCTTGCGTCCTCGACCGCGGGTAAAGGTCGGCGTGACATCTTCTTTCGTTAAGTCATGTCCACAGCACACGACTTTTTCAAACCCTTCCCTCCCCCCAGACATGACTTTGATCATCAAGCCACAACTATCCGGGTGGTTTTTGTGTTCATCAATGATATCTCCCTTAATGCTTATCCGGTTGACTCCGGTTGATGTAATTGGACCCATGGCTGCGTTTCAAAATCCTCGGAATTTCAGCAAAAAAAGGGGCATTAACGCTGTGGGATCTGCCTAACCGGAGTCAACCGGATAAGCATTTCTCCCTTTTTTAACCCCATGGAATCCTCCGAAAGAAAAGTGGTCGCGAGTCATGAAACATGACGATTCAATGCCAAGGGGTCAGCTAACCAAATTGAAAGGGGGAAAGTCCAGCCCTGGGAAGGGAAGGAGTGAGGACCTGAGAGAAAATAACTTGGACATCTCACCTCCAATCTTCGAGCCACCTTTGAACGGGCCTCAATCGAAACACCCTTAACATATTAAGCCGGCAATAGTTTAGCGTGCATTTTTTGCTCTAAAACCCTTATTCCATGGGCTTCTCGCGTAACATATTTAATTGCCGGGTTAATAGCTGTGCTATGCCTCGGGTCTTTTTCAATCGTTCCGTCCAAATCCGATCCAAATCTTGGCGCGAGATGTCCAAGTTATTTTCTCGCGGGTCCTTACACTCGAGCCGCGACTCGTTGAATTTTTTCCAGAAAGGACTTGTGGGGGGCAATGCCTACCGTTTGGGCGACTTGCGAAGGATCGACGGGTTGAAACGAGGGAAGGTGGGTCTTTTTCAGAGTGTGTATACGATGAGCGCTGGCCGTAAGATTGTCCATGGAAAGCTTGCCTCGATCCAGCGCTTGCTCGATGGCTAGCACGGCCTCGGTTTGTCGGTCCTGTTGATGACAAATGAGCACTATGTTGGCTCCTGCTTGAAGGGAACGGACCGAGGCTTCTCCAATAGACCCATGATCGAGGATCGCTCGCATTTCCATATCATCGGTGAGTGTTACTCCTTGGAAACCCAATTCATTCCGCAAGAGGTCGGTTAAGATCGGGTGAGACAAGGTCGCGGGAGCGTCGGCATCAAGGGCAGGGTAGTGGACATGCGCGGTCATAATAGTCGGAAGCCCGTGGCCAATTGCATGGCGAAAGGGTTCAAGCTCAATGGTATCCAGCCGAGTTCGGTCGGCGTTCACCACGGGCAGGATTTTGTGTGAATCCGTCGTAGTATCGCCATGTCCGGGAAAATGTTTGCCGCAAGGAATAACTCCGTTGTCCCGGAGCCCCTCCATCGTGGCTATACCAAAAGTGCAGACGTGTTCCGGACAATCACCATACGCCCGATTTCCAATGATGGGATTGGCGGGATTGCTGTTCACATCCAACACCGGGGCCATGTTCATGTTGACCCCAACTGCCCGCAGCTCTTTGGCTGTAATCTCCGCAGCCCCATAGGCCACATCCGTTGATTGACATGCGGCCACTGAAACGGCTGAGGGGAAGATGGTAAACCCTTGGGGCAATCGCGAGACGCGCCCCCCTTCTTGATCGATCGCGATCAAAAGGGGAGGGTTCGGTGCATGTTCTTGAAGGGAATTGGTGAGTCGAGCAACTTGTTCGGGATCGACGAGGTTGCGTGAAAACAGAATGACCCCGCCTGGACGATACTCTTGAAGCCAGTCGATAAACTCCGAAGAGAGTTCCGTTCCTTGGAACCCGACCATCAGGAGCTGTCCGATGGTGTCACGGGTTGTCATCGGGAGTGGACCTTCATACCTTCCCTGCACGGTTGATCAAAAATTGCACCAACAATCGCGTACCAATGGCGGTTGGCCCTTTACTGACGTACGGGCGTTCGGAGGCACTCCAGTCCGTGCTCGCAATATCGAGATGGACCCACGGGTAATCTCCGACAAACTTACTCAAAAACATTCCAGCCGTGATCATGCCACCTCCACGGCCACCGATATTGCGCATGTCCGCCACGTCACTTTTGAGTTGTTCGAAATATTCGTCCCAGAGCGGCATTTCCCACACGCGTTCGCCCGCTTGCTCGCCTGCCTTTTTCAACTCGGCCTTCAACGTATCATCATTGCCCAACATGCCAATAGCGAATTGGCCCAGTGCCACAATACACGCGCCTGTCAGGGTGGCAATATCGACCACACATTTCGGTTTGAGCCGAGTGGCATAGGACAGGCCGTCGGCTAAGATCAGTCGGCCTTCAGCATCGGTATTTTGCACCTCAACGGTTTTGCCGTTGAGCATATTCAGGATATCCCCTGGTTTGGTCGCACGACCGCCGGGCATATTTTCCACGGCGGGAAGGATGCCTATCAGGTTGATTGGCAATTTAAGACGAGCAGCAGCTCGCACCGCGCCCAGCACCTCGGCCCCACCGGTCATATCCGCTTTCATCTGTTCCATATTCTCGGCGGGCTTAATGGAAATACCACCAGAATCGAAGGTGACGGTTTTTCCGACAAACACAATGGGCTGTTCTTTTTTCTTGCCACCGGAATATTCCAGGATAAGAAATTTGGGAGGTTCCTGGCTCCCGCGCGACACGCCCAGCATGCCACCCATGCCCAATTTTTCCTGATGCTTGCGTTCCAACACCGTTAAAGCCACCTTGGATTCTTTAGTGATTTTTTTTGCTTCTTTCACCATGCGCGACGGGGTCATGACATTGGCTGGGTGGTTGCAGAGATCGCGCGCCAACGATGTGGCGTTGGCACTGGCTTCTCCGCGCTTCGCGCCGGTTTTCATTCCACTCATTTGGCTTGCAGTATTTGCGAGCAGTGTGAGCAACTGAACTTCTTTTGACGTATCCCCATTGTCCGATCGATAGTGATTGAAGCGATACCCTCCCAGAATAGCCCCCTCGACCATTGCTTGAACAACGTCAGATGCAGAGGCACTGAGGGCATCGGCTCCTAATACTGGCGCGGAAAACTGTTGTGCCCCAGTTTGCCGAACCTTTTTGGATGCCGTGCCCATGGCTTGGCGCACGCGGTCTAAGGTCACATCCTTTTTCTTGCCTAACCCCATCAACAGAATTCGCTTGGCAGGAACGGCCCCACGCGTGTGTATCAACACCGTTTGTTGGTTTTTGCCTGAAAACTCTCCGTTTTTTCTCAGCTCTTGGAGTTGTCCACCCAACGCCTTATCCAACCCTTGATAAGTTTTGGGCAACGTCTTCTCGTCTTCATAATCACCTAAGACCAACACCTCTGTGGCTTCTGCGCTGATGTCTCCTTGCTTGACCTGACAATTCATAAATTCTCCTATTCCTCCGGGAATGTTGAAAAAAGCCGCCAGCCTTTGCTAAAGCTACGGCTGACAAGCCAGAGCGTTCCTTGCCTGCCGGAGCGGCTTCGCGCAGGCTAGGTCTCGTCCTTTTGCCGTGCTTACGTAATAAAAGTACCCTTCACGCGTCAAAACGGCTGCAGCCTTTCCTTCGCCCAGCTCAGGACAGGACAGACTTTTTTGAACATTCCCCCCCTTTGATGGTGTGTGTCTCATAGGAAACTTTTATTTGCTATTTGTATGAAATACCCCTCTTTAATTTAGGGCGGATTCAACTCATAAGTGCACCACCCCACGAAATGGCCTTTGGGCAGAGTATTCAGCCAAATATTTAAGGAGGTGCCTAACGGCTACTACCATCGGCCCAATTCATCCATGAAGAACGCTACCACTCCTAAACCATGAGAATAAAAAAGGAAAAGAGGTGGTGCACTTATTATGTGAATCCAAGTAGGATTAGCGGCCTATGGCTAACAATTATACCCCTCGCGTATCGGGCGCCCAAATAAATTTATGCAACTGAATTTGAAAGCGAACCTGGAGCCGATCCTCTAGTATCCACTCAGCCATCGGCTGTAACGCTTGCCCTGCAAACACGGGACTAAATAAGACGGGACACCGATCCGTGAGTTGATGCTGCTTCACCACCCCTACAGCCCAATCGTAATCTCGACGGTCGCTTATGACAAATTTAATCTGGTCTTTTGGAGTGATGTGCTGAAGATTGTCCCAACGCATCCTGTCGTCCATTTCACTGCCGGGACATTTGATATCCATGATAATTTTGGTTCGAGAATCAACTGGCGAGATATCAATGGCCCCACTGGTTTCGATTAACACCTCGAATCGTTCATCACACAAACAGGCGATCAACTCGAAAGCCGATGATTGAGAAAGTGGTTCTCCTCCCGTGATTTCAACCAAAGGACAGCCGTAGCTCTTGACCTGATCCAACACGGTTTCCAGACTCATGTCCGTGCCACCGTGAAACGCATAGGTCGTATCACACCAGGAGCATCGGAGCGGACACCCCGTCAACCGAACAAAGACGCAGGGTTCCCCCGCATATGTGGACTCACCTTGAATACTATGAAAAATTTCCGTGATTCGGAGAGAAGACTGCGGGGTATTCGACGATAGGGTCAATGGATTGTCTGGTACATCGGACGAAGAATTCATACTCTGGCCGAGAGCGTGTTCTGTGAGGAGTGAGGAGGAAGGCGTGTGAGTTATTGGTGAGGGGTCAAGAAAAGAAATAAAGAGTGTTCACGCCTTACAATTCACGAATTAGCCCCACAGGGCAATAGGCCACCTGTGTTGCCTCGCAATCCGTGCCATCCCGCGAATGGGATTGATCACGAGTGGATGTCCCACGGATTCTAAGGCCTGAATATCGCCGGGACTATCACCATACGCGTAGCTTTGATTGAGATTCACCCCATGCGTTTCCGCGAAGGTTTGGAGTAAATGGCGCTTCCCTTCCCCATAAGGATAGGGCGCAAGCACTCGACCCGTGTAGCCATCCTCATTGGTTTCCAATTGTGCGGCAAGGACAGTGGGCACGTCCAAAAAATGTGCGAGTGGTTTCACAAGAAATTCCGGTGTCCCACTGATCAGGGCCACATGATGCCCCGCTTGGAGATGTTGAGCTAAAGCAGCCGTGCCTTTTAACGACAGGCGTGGACAGATCTCTGATCGTACAAACCACTTCGCCAGAGGTTCTATGCCTTCTGGCCGTTTGTCCAAAAGATAGATTTTTCGTTCGCGAAGGGGGGACAGGGAAAACTCAAGAATATTGAACAACAAATAGAGTGCGCTGTCGAAGATCACCCGTTTGGATAAAAAACCATTCTTCCACAAATATTGCACAAAGCGGATTTCAATGGATTGACCGGGAATCAACGTATTATCAACGTCGAAAAAAGCACCGATAGAACTGTTAACTGAGGAATGGACAGAAGAATGCTGCTTGGAATCGGACATGAAAATTTGAAGCTCTTAAAGTGAGAAACTATCCATCACATGAATTGTACCGGAGGTCTTGTTGATTGACAACTGTTTTCACCCCTACCTATAATCCCCCCCATGCCGAAGTGGCGGAATGGCAGACGCGCACGTTTGAGGGGCGTGTGGGGAAACCCGTCCGGGTTCAAGTCCCGGCTTCGGCACCATTCCACTTTGTTTCAAGTCCCCTAAGCGATTATTATTAAGTGCTGTTAATCAACCCTATTCCCCGTAGCTTGCTACGGGGTTACCGAACAAAGGGAAGAGCTTGAGAAACCGTGGTGTCTCAAAACAAATAGCACTTCCGCTGAATACCCCGTCTGCTTGCGGCGGGGATCTTTTATTTGGCTAGGAATTCAAGTAAGGCCTTGTCACTGAAAAGCTTCTGAAGAATATCAGAAATGGCCATATTGATTAATTTTTCATTTTCTTCTTCATAGGGAACTATCATCACACGTTCCTCGTTTCCTCCACGGTAGAATTGTTCGTATTCTTTCCCTGCGTTTTTGGCAATAGCCTTGAGTGAGGTTTTAGTATGGACCCCACCTGTCCAGAATCCTGTCGAAGCGTAATACGTAAGAGAACGAATCTCTACTCACAGGCTTCGTAGGGAATCCGCAGAAAGTGAACCTGGCACAAAACCCTTTCGTGTAAGACCCTCCCTAATTTTTAGGTCAAAGACTTCTCCAACATTCTGATTGGTAGTAATTTCAGCTCTTTTACTCATTTGGGCTGCCCCTCTACGCCCCAAAGTTTTTTCGGGCCTTTCGTCAAACACTTTTACTCCAATTTCTTTTCCATGCCCTATGTTGTTTTCGATGACAAGCAAATCAGGGTTTAATTTTACCTTTTGATCGGTAAACGCATATGCGCTAACAAGGGTCATCAGAAAAAGACAGGAAAATAAAAACTTAAAATTATTCATCACCTTTTCCCCATTAAATTAAGATGGTTCTATGGTTAACTCCGGTTGAGGCAGTTGCGACTATGCAGGCATGGGTCGTCCCGAGTAT